>JBOGDG010000260.1:0-5332 GCA_050701655.1 Micromonosporaceae bacterium | reverse complement strand
TCGCCACCCCGAGCAGCCCGGTCAGCCCACGCGACCAGCCCGTCCGGGCCCGCGCGCCCGAAGCTGAAGCCGGGTCGGCGCGGCTGGCGGGCTCGGCGCGGTCGGCGGGGTCGACCGCTACCTCGTCCAGCAAGACGTCCCCCGTGGGTGGGTCAGCCGGCGAGCAGCTTCGCGTACGCCGGCTTGATGGTCTCGTTGATCAGCGCGAGCCGCTCGTCGAACGGGATGAAGGCACTCTTCATCGCGTTCACGGTGAACCACTGCAGCTCGGGCCAACCGTAGCCGAACGCGTCCACCAGCAGCGCCATCTCCTTCGTCATGGAGGTGTCGCTCATCAGCCGGTTGTCGGTGTTCACGGTGACCCGGAACCGCAGGTCGCGCAGCAGCCCGATCGGGTGTTCGGCGATCGATGACGCGGCGCCGGTCTGCAGGTTCGACGACGGGCACATCTCCAGCGGGATCCGCTTGTCGCGTACGTAGCTGGCCAGCCGCCCGAGCTGCGCGCCGTCGGCCCCGCCGGACGGGCCCGCGGTGATGTCGTCGACGATCCGTACGCCGTGCCCCAGCCGGTCCGCGCCGCACCACTGGATCGCCTGCCAGATGCTCGGCAGCCCGAAGCCCTCCCCGGCGTGGATGGTGAAGTGGGAATTTTCCCGCTGCAGGTACTCGAACGCGTCCAGGTGCCGGGTGGGCGGGAACCCCGCCTCGGCGCCGGCGATGTCGAAGCCGACCACGCCGTCGTCGCGGTAGCGTACGGCGAGCTCGGCGATCTCCATGGAGCGCGCGGCGTGCCGCATCGCGGTGAGCAGCGTGCCGACCCGGATCGGGCGGCCCTTGGCGGTGGCCTGCGCGGCGCCGTCCCGGAAGCCTTCCAGCACCGCCTCCACGGCCTGCTCCAGCGTCAGGCCCTGCTCAGTGTGCTGCTCGGGGGCGTACCGCACCTCGGCGTACACCACGCCGTCGTCGGCCAGGTCGAGCGCGCACTCGGCGGCGACCCGGTGCAGTGACTCGGCGGCCTGCATCACGCCCACGGTGTGGGCGAACGTCTCCAGATAGCGCTCCAGCGAGCCGGAGTCGGCGGACTCGACGAACCACTCGCCGAGCTCGGCGGGATCCTGGGTGGGGAGCTGGTCGTACCCGGTGGCTTCGGCGATCTCCACCACGGTCGCGGGGCGCAGCCCGCCGTCCAGGTGATCGTGCAGCAGGACCTTGGGCGCCTGGCGGATCTCCTCAATGTTCGGTGTCGTCATGTACCGACATTAGTCGTAGGGGCTGACCGTACGGCGTCATCCTCAGGTCGAAAGATCGACTTCTTCCCAGCCGGGCGGCTCGTCGTGGTACGGACCGACGAACACCACCGCCCACTCCAGCGCCCAGCGGCGCTGCGCGATCACGAACGGCGGCACCGGACCGGGCGCCGGCTCGGCGCGCAGGGTGGCGTCGTGGTACGCCCAGTCGAGGCAGTAGTAGAGATCCAGCAGCGCCGCCGCCTCCTGCGGATCCCGCCGCTGCGCGGCGTGGCGCGCCCGCCAGTCGGCGTACGACTCGCCGCCGTGGATGCTGGGCAGCGACTTGGCCAGCTCGTCCGGGCTGTGCAGTGACGGGTCGAGATGCTCCGCCCAGCCGAGCAGCCACGCGAACCCGAACAGCGCGTCCAGGTGCATCATGAACGAGTCCCGGTCGCCCTTCTCGCCGGCCAGGAACTGCCACTCGGGACGGCTCACCTGCTCCAGCAGCCGAGCGTCCAGCAGCCACTGCATCGCCGCCTCCGACGGCATCCCGAAACACCGCTCCAGCACCACGGTGAGGATCGCGACCCGGGCCTCCAGCTCGCCGGTGTCGCGCAGCCGTACGGCGTCGCCGGGCTCCCAGGTGTGCGGGAAATTGTCCGGCGGCAGCGGGATGTCTAGCCGTTCCAGCTCCTCCAGCGAGGACGCGCGGATCTCGCCGGGGTCCGGCGCGGTGACGGGCTCGCTGCTCACGCCACCACTATGCCGTACCCGGAGAAGAACTTTCCTTGTGTACGAATGGCGCCACGATCACCGCGTCGGCGTCGTCGCCGACCCGCTCCCGCATCGCCTCGTCCAGCACGAACAGCTCCACCTGGAGCCGGCCGAGATCGGGCGCCACGTGGGTGCGGCCGGGCTGCGCGATGTCCAGCCGGCTCGCTACGGCATTGAGCTCCCGAGCGCTGTACGGGACCTGGTGCACGCACAGGCTGTACGGGTAGATCTCCTGCAGCCGGCGTTGCTCCGTGGCCGGGTCGTTCACCGTACCGACCGAGATGATGTAGGGCTCGAAGTCCGGGCCGATCGTCGACCCCTGCCTCGGATGCGCCCCCCAGACCCCGCTGTAACGATCCGGGTGCCTGCCCACCTCGGCGCTGAGCCGTCGCTGGGCCGCCTGCTGCGCCGGCGACTGGAAGTCTTTGTCGGGCCAGGTGGAGGGCAGGTCGCACCGCAGCTCGAACCGGCCGCTCGGATACCACTTCCCATCCCCGGTGGGCCGCGGTTCCTGCGGCACCAGGGTCAGCGCCTGCTCCTCGATCCGGCCATCGCGCCACAGCCCGGTCAGCCGGTACGAACCCTCGGCGTGGCGTACCCCGTCGGTGGTCAGCCACACCACCGAGTCCGGGACCGCGGCGCCGTCGATCGGGAACGCCCATGCGGAGCAGGTGGGCGCGGGCGCCGGATAGATGGCGATCATCGCGTTGCCCTGGCACAGCTTGAGCGGGGCGCCCGGCGCCTGGATCAGCAGGCCGGTCGCGGCGACCCGGTCGCCGTCGCGTACCACCTGGGCGTCGGTGCTGGTTGCCGACTGAGCCGCCTTCTCGGTGAGGGCTGCCATGGCGGCGAGCCCTGCGGTGAGGGCGACCACGGCCACTCCCACCGCGAACGGTGCCCAGCGTCGCGCCGCCACCTCGGTGCCGTTACCGTCCTTCGCGCACCTCCTTGAGAGGTCCGACGCGGCCCGACCTCGCGGGATTCCCTACACCTTACGGACGAACGGCTTGACGATCACCTGTCGGCGTACTCGCCGATCCGATCCCGGGCCGCCGCACCGGTCCTGGCTCAGTCCGACGGCGTGGCCTGTTCTCATGCAGGAACCTCCAGCAACAGGCGTATGCGAGCCCGAGCATCGGCCAATGTGGACTTGACCGTGCCCTCCGAGCAACCCATTACCGCGGCCGTCTCCGCGACCGAGAGGTCAGCGAAGTAGAAGCAGTCGACCGCAAGCCGCTGCCGCACCGGCAAGCGACGTATCGCCCGCTCAACGTCCAGTCTGTCATCGGAGCGACCCGATGTATCGGGAGAGCTCAGCGCGTCCTTGAGAGGCACGACCGGCAGGCGCCGCCGCACGGCCTTCCGGGCTTGGTCAGCGGTGATCGCTAGCAGCCAGGCCGATGGGCTACCGCGTGAACCGTCATATTGGTTGCGTTTAGCCCACGCCCGGGCAAGCGACTCTTGTACCACGTCGTCGCGATCCGCCTCCGGTGCCAATCTCGCGGCGAGCCGGGACATCGGTCGCAAGTATGGGCGTACCCACTCGACGAAGGCGGAGGGATCGGCCGGCGCTCGATCTGCGACCATATGTTGCTCCTGCATGTAGATTCGACGCAGGCTGGGGCATTCGGGTTCCTTCTGATCATTGTAAGTCCCCCTGTTTAACCTGTGGCTGCAACCCCCTTGTGGATGAGAGGTTTGACGACTACTTTGTCCGCATCGTCGCCAATCCGCGCCAATGCTGCCTGGTCGATTACGATTAGGTCTACCGACACTCGATTGAGGTCAGGCCGCCGCACACTGGCTACCCAGGTACGGCTGTCCGTGTTTAGCCGATCGACTACCGCGTTCAAATCGGCGGCGCTGTGCTCAGCCCTTACGACGCAAAGACTAAATGGATAGATATCCGTCAATCTGCGCTGGGTAGCGGCTGGATCTTCCACTGTGCTCACGACCACGACATACGGACCGAAGTCTGGCCCGATTGTACTAGCCTGTTCCGGATATGTCACCCATCTCCCTCCGTACCGCTCAGGATACTCCCGAAGCTCCGAGTCGAGCCGTCGCTGCGCGGCTTCAAACTCTTCTGACCCCCACGCCTTGTCTGGCCACGTGCTCGGCAGATCGCAAGGTACCCTGCGTGACGGCCGTGGCGTTTCCGGTGCTGGCCGCTCGATCCGATCGGCATACAGCACTCCGCCACGCCACAACCCGTAGATCCGCACCTGGCTGCTGAACCCCACGCCGTCGCGCTCCGTCCAACCGGGCAGCGTGCTGGGCTCGACACCTACCAGCTCGACAGATATAGGTGGGCACATTGGCCCTGGACGATCGGGACCAGCCTGCGGAAGCAAAGCAGGACCGCAGAGCCGCAACGGCTGCCTACGATGAGCGATCACCCAGCCATCGCCGATCACGCGATCGCCCTCAGAGACCACGCGGGCTGCCAGCGGTGCAGAGCCATCAACGGCCGGTGGGATGGCGCTCTGGCGCCTCTCTCGCCCTACCATCACGCCAGCGGCAACGCCGATCATCAGAGCAACGGCGCAAGCCGCCGCCGCCGCAGGCAGCCACCGCCGGCGCTGGAGTACGCGCACACCCAGCCGGTCGAGTAAGCCAAGTCGGCGCCTCCGAATCAACGTCAGTGGGTCCGGCTCGGATGGTTGAGGTTGCTCAGACCGCCACCGCTTCGCAGCTTCTCTCAGCAATTTCTCAATATCGCCTATGCCATTGCTTGTATAGCCCATTTTAACCCCTCAAGCGAGCCGTGCAGGGCGCGCACCCGCGTCCGCGACCGTGACCTCAGGACAGACTGCTTCGGCAGCGGTGGGTGCAATCGACCCCTGACGAAGGACATGCAATCAGCGACCAGCTCCGACGTAGGGCGAATTGGTGTACCGCCGTCCTAACGTCGGTCCGCGCGCCCACGCGGGGGGGGGCGGGGGGGGCGGTCAAGTATCGAGGAACCCAACCCACAGGCCAGAGCAGGCGAATGGCCGCGCCGTAACCCAACACACGGGCGGCACACACCAGGTCTCGCCACGTGACGCCAGTCGGCTCCGAGCCTGTGGCCAACACGCGCTGCTTCGTTTGGGACATACCCTATGTACCCAGCAGAGCTGCGTCAGGTTGGGTGTAGTGGACGCTTCGCGCGTGACGGACCTTCGGATCCGGGCAGATGGTTACGAACTGCACCAGCTCATCGCAGCCCAAGCCGAGGCCCTCGCGTCGCGGATGTGTGAGGTACGGAAACCATCCTCAGGTATCAAACAGTCACGACATAGACGTTCAATTCAGCGGCGGCCTCGCTGACGCCTTGAAACAATGCG
>JBOGDG010000259.1:0-5332 GCA_050701655.1 Micromonosporaceae bacterium | reverse complement strand
CGCCGGCACCTCGCCGCCGATCAGCCACTCCAGCACCACCTGGTTGAGGGTCGCGCCGGTCTGCTGCGCCACCTCCCGGAGCGCCGCCAGGCGGGCGGGCGTACCGGCGTTTTCGTAGCCGGGGGCGAGCGGCCTGTCCTCGCGTCCGTAGCCACCGCCGAGCAGCGGCGAGTACGCCACCAGGGCGAGCGACGGCTCCGCCCGTACGTAGCTCAGCAACTCCCCACTGACCACACCCGGGTTGCCGTCCACGGACCGCCGGCTCGGCAGATCCGTACGGTGCCGCAGGTAGCTGTGGTGGTACTGCAGCACCTCGTACCCGGGCAGCCCCGCCGCGGCGGCCGTGGCGCGGGCCCGGTCCACCCGCCAGGTCCAGTGGTTGCTGACCCCGAGCAGCCCGACCGTGCCGTCGGCGACCAGCGCCGCGAACGCCTCCACCGGCTCGGAGAACGGCACCCGGTAGTCGTCGATGTGCGCGTACAACAGGTCGACCCGCTCCACGCCGAGCGCGTCGCGGCTACGCTCGGCGGACTCCCGGATCACCTTCGCCGACAGCCCCTCGGTGTTGCGGTCGTCGGCAAGCTGCTCGAAGCTCAGCCGCGGCGCCACCGGCCGGGCACCGAGCTTGGTGGCGATCACCACCTCGTCACCGATCCCACGGCTCCGCCGCCAGCGACCGATCAGCGCCTCACTCTCCCCGCCCTGCGTCTGGTTGACCCAGAACGCGTAGTTGTTGGAGGTGTCGACGAAGCTGCCGCCGGCTTCGGCGTACCGGTCGAGGATGGCGTACGCGGTCGGCTCGTCGACGGTGGTGCCGAATGGCCCTGTGCCGAGGCCGAGCACACTGACCTCGCGGCGGGTCTTCGGGTCGGTGCCGATCGTGCGGTGCTTCATCTGCGATCCCCTCGTGTGGCCGGTCGGTGTCGTGCGAAGTTTTCAGGCTGGAGCGCGCTCCAGGTCAAACCGGCGGCCCGGGGCGGCTGTCGGGGGCCGGCTAGGCTTCCGCGGTGGATCAATTCAGTTCTTACGACGGGACCCTGCTGGCATACCACGAGCAGGGCAGCGGTACGCCGCTCATCTGCCTGCCCGGAGGACCGGCGTGTGCGTCGGCGTACCTGGGTGACCTCGGCGGGCTGGCCGCACGGCTGATCCGGCTCGATCTGCGCGGCTCCGGGGATTCCGCCGTGCCGGCCGATCCGGCCACCTACCAGTGTGTACGCATGGTCGACGATGTGGAGGTGCTGCGCCAGCACCTCGGGCTGGAGCGCGTCAACGTGCTCGGCCACTCGGCGGGGGCCAACCTCGCCATGCTGTACGCCGCCCGCCACCCCGAGCGGGTACGCCGTCTGCTGCTCGTGACCCCGAGCTGGCGTTGCACCGACCTGAAGTTCGACTACGAGGAGTGGTTCGCCGGGATGCGGCAGCGCTCCGGCGAGCCGTGGTTCGCGGAGGCGTACGCGGCCGCCGTGCGTACCCAGGAGGGCACGGCCAAGCCGGACGACCGGGCTGCGATGGCGCCGCTGTTCTACGGCCGGTGGGACGCGGCGGCGGCAGCGGACTATGCGTTCACGGAGTCCACTCGGGCTCCCGCCGCGCAGGAAGGCTTCGGCGCCGGGGACGACGCGTTCGGATCACCGGAGAAGCTACGCGAAGACCTGCGGGGGCTGGCGGCGCCCGTACTGGTGCTCGGTGGCGGGCTGGACCCGGCTCCCCCGCCACGGCTGATCAACGAGCTGGCGCAGCTGTTTCCGCAGCCCAAGCCGGTGATCCAACCCAACGCCGGTCACACCCCCTGGCTAGACGACCCGGCCGCCTTCACGTCGGTGCTCGAGGAGTTCCTCAGCTAGATCTGGGTGTCGCATCAGGGGCGAGCAGAGCCTCCAGGTGTACGGCGACGCCGTCATCTTCGTGCGAGAGCGTCACCTCGTCGGCGACCTCCAGCAGCGCCGGGTGCGCGTTGCCCATCGCCACCCCGCGCCCGGCCCACGCGAACATCGGTACGTCGTTCGGCATGTCCCCGTACGCGGTGACGTGCTCCGGCGAGATGCCGTGGCGTTCGGCGTACCAGGCGAGCCCGCTGGCCTTCGTGACACCGACGGCGGAGATCTCCACCAGCGCGGACTTCGACGAGGAGGTGACCTGTACGGTGCCGTCCAGCAGCTTCGTACACCGGGCCAGAAACTCCTCGGCGGTCACGCCGGCGCAGCGCGCCAGCAGCTTCACCACCGGGCCGCCGACTCCCGCGGCCAGCTCGGTCAGCGGCACGATCCGGCGCCCGATGTCGTCGGCGATCGACGGGTACGCCGGCTCGCTCAGCATCCCCCGCCCGTGGTCGATCTCGGCGGCGAAGCTCACCTCTGGCAGCTCACGCCGCAGCGCCGCCATCACCTCGGAGACCACCCACGGGGCCAGCGGCGTGTGGTCGAGCACCTCGTCGGCGTCCGGGTCGTAGATCACGCCGCCGTTGGCGCAGATCACGGGGCCGCGTACCCCCGTCTGGGCGAGCACCTCGGGCAGCCACCGGATCGGGCGGCCGGTCGCCATCACGAACGGCACCCCGGCCGCGGCCACGGCGTCGAGCGCGGCGACCGTACGCCGGCTCACGGTGCCGTCACCGCGCAGCAGCGTGCCGTCCAGGTCTGAGGCGATCAAGGTGGGAGCCACGCTTCGAGTCTCCCCGCTGCCCGCCGGCACGACCGCAACCAGTGGCCAAGGACACGGTGGCGCCCGGCCGAGCCAGCCCGCGCGGTCAGGCAGCGGCCCAGCCGGCCACGCCGCGGCCTGGCGTCACGCCGCGGCGCGGCCGAGCAGGTGGTCGAGGTAGCGGGCGACGCCGTCCTCGTCATTGGAAGCGGTGATCTCGTCGGCGACGGCGCGCAGCTCGCCGTGGGCGTTCGCGACCGCCACGCCCCGGCCCGCCCAGACGAACATCGGTACGTCGTTCGGCATGTCCCCGAACACCAACACGTCGTCGGCGGGGATGCCCAGCGCGGCGGCGACCACCGCCAGCCCGGTCGCCTTGGTGACCCCGGGCGGGGACAGCTCCACGAACTTCAGCCCGGCGTGGGTCGCCGCGCACAGCTCCGGCGGCACCACCCGCCGTGCCACCTCGAGGAGGTCGTCGACGCTCAGCTCCGGTGCCCGTACAAAAGCCTTGAGCAGTGGTACGCCGAGCGCGTCCATCCGGTCGCGTACCTCGAACGGCGCCGGGTACGGCCAGTCGACTCCCGCCTCCCCCCACAGCGGCGCGTCGGGCGCGTCGAGCGCCTCCGCGACCAGCTGCAGCGGGCCGGCCTCGGCTTCGATCAGCCGTACCGCCTCGGCCGCCACGGCACCGGGCATCCGGATGCTGCGCAGCACCCGGGGCGGGCCGCCGTGGTCGAGGTCGACCACGTGGCCACCCTGCGAGAAGACCATGAAATGCGCACCGGCCACGTGTTCGCGGCACAGCTCGATCAGCCGGGGGCCACGGCCGGTGATCCCGACCAGGGTGACGCCGGCGTCGCGTACCCGCTGTAGTACGTCGGTGGTGTACGCGCTTACCGTGTAGTCCTCGCGTACCAGGGTGCCGTCGAGGTCCGTCGCCACCAGCCTCGGCAGCCGAGCAGGCACCTTGCGGTCTATCCGAACCACTTCTCGAGTACGCATGCCACACCGTCCTCCTCTACGGACGCCGTGACCTCGTCGGCGGCGGCTCGCACCTCGGGTGGTGCCTGGCCCATCGCGACCGAACGGCCGGCCCATTCGAACATCGACACGTCGTTGCTGCCGTCGCCGATCACGAGGACCTCGTCCGCCGCAACGCCGAGGTCCCGGGCGAGCAAGGCTACACCGCTGGCCTTGTTGACGCCTGGTGCGGACACGTCAACCCAGCCTGAATATCCGATTTCGTACGAGTAAAGCGCACTGTCCAACCCCGCCTCGGCGATCCAGCTGGTCGCCACTTCACAGCGGCTGTGCGAGCGCGGCACCGGCACCCCGGGGACCCGCCCCGAAAGCCGGGTGGTGTGTGACCGGCCCAGCTCCGTCAGCTCCACCTCGTCCAGGAATGTCGACGGAAAGTCGCGGGGGAACTGCGCCGTGTACCGGTACCCGACCAGCCCGTGCTCCACAGCGAAACCCGCGTCGGGGCGGGCCGCCGCCAGGGCGCGCAGCGCGGGCCCCGGATCCATGAACCGCTGGTGCACCGGTCGGTGCGCTACCACGTCGTACACCAGGGAGCCGTTGGAGCAGACCATGCTCAGCGCTTCCGGCTCGTCAAGCCCGGACCCGGCAAGCGCTCCGCCCGGAGCCGCGCCTGGGGTGGCGGCGCCGAGGCCGAGCGCCTCAGTGGTCGGCAGCGCCGCCCACACCGGGCGGCCCGTCGCCACACTCACCGGTACGCCGGCCGCGATCGTGGCCCGTACCGCCCGGCACACCCGAGGGCTGGGCACCAGCTGGTTGATCCCGACCGTGGTGCCGTCCAGGTCGAGCACCACCAGCCGGGGCCGCCACTGCGCCGTCGTGGTCACCGCCGTACCGGTTCGAGGACGTCCTTGCCGACCAGCTGCTGCAACGCCTTCGGGACCTTCACCGAGCCGTCCGGCTGCTGGTGGTTCTCCAGGATCGCGACGATCCAGCGGGTGGTCGCGAGCGTGCCGTTCAGCGTCGCGGCCGGCTGCGTCTTGCCGGCCTCGTCGCGGTAGCGGATGCTCAGCCGCCGGGCCTGGAACGTGGTGCAGTTCGACGTGCTGGTCAGCTCCCGGTAGCGCTGCTGGCTCGGCACCCACGCCTCGCAGTCGTACTTGCGGGCGGCGCTGGAGCCCAGGTCACCGGCGGCCACGTCGATCACCCGGTACGGCAGCTCGACCTTCGCCAGCATCTCCTCTTCCCACGCCAGCAGCCGCAGGTGCTCGGCGTGCGCCTCCTCCGGCTTGCAGTACGAGAACATCTCGACCTTGTCGAACTGGTGCACCCGGATGATGCCCCGTACGTCCTTGCCGTAGCTGCCGGCCTCGCGGCGGAAGCAGGACGACCAGCCGGCGTACCGCTTCGGCTCGGCGAGGTCGAGCACCTCGTTGCTGTGGTAGCCGGCGAGTGCGACTTCGCTGGTGCCGACCAGGAACAGGTCGTCGTTGGGCAGGTGGTACACCTCGCTGGCGTGCGCGCCGAGGAAGCCGGTGCCCTCCATCGTCTCGGGGCGTACCAGCACCGGCGGGATCACCGGGGTGAAACCCACCTCGACCGCCTGCTGGATCGCCAGCTGCAGCAGCGCGAGCTGCAGCAACGCGCCCTGCCCGGTGAGGAAGTAGAACCGCGCGCCGGACACCTTCGCGCCCCGTTCGGTGTCGAT
>JBOGDG010000258.1:0-5394 GCA_050701655.1 Micromonosporaceae bacterium | reverse complement strand
GCGGCGGTGGACGAGCTGGTCGCCGCGGGCGGGCTCGCCCAGGGCTTCCCGGTCGACGTCGCCGACCCGGCGGCGGTACGCGCGGCGTTCGCCCGGATCCACGACGACCTCGGCGGCCCGCACGTGCTGGTGACCCTCGCCGGCGGCTCGCTCGGCACCCCGCGCGACCTCGCCGCGATCACCCCGGACGATGTCGACCTGGTGCTCGGCGTCAACGTGAAGGGGACCCTCTACTGCTGCCAGGCCGCCGCGCCGTACCTCGCCCAGGGCGGCGCCATCGTCACCGTGTCCTCGATCGGCGCCCGCCAGCCCTCACCCGTGACCGGGGCAACCTACGCCGCGGCCAAAGCGGCGATCACCGGCCTCACCCGCCGTCTGGCAAGAGAACTAGGCCCCTCGGGGGTACGGGTGAACGCGGTCGCCCCGGGGCTGTTCCTCACCGGCCGGCTGCAGGGCATGTTCGACGCCATGTCGTCGGAGGAGCAGCGCGAGGTGCTCGACGCGATCCCGCTGGGCCGGATGCCGGAGCTGCGCGAGATCGTCGACCCGGTGCTGTTCCTCGCCAGCGAGCAGGCCAGCTACATCACCGGCGTCACCCTCGACGTCAACGGCGGCCGCTACATGCCCGCATAACCCGGGCCCTTGTGCCCCGCGCAACCCCGCTCCCACTACCGCATCAACCCCCCTTGTGCGCATGACCCCGCCCCGTGCCCGCACAACCTCCCTGTGCCCGCACAACGCCCGCCCCTTGCACTCGCCTAATCCCCGCCCCTCCTCACGCCGCGCCGCAAACGGACATCCCACTTTTCTCTGATGCGCTGGGCGACATCGCGATGCCGCTGGGCGCATCAGGAAAGGGTGGTACATGCGATTCCGTGGGCGCGACACGGGCGGGACTCGGAGTTAACTCCGCGCAGACCCTTCGTCGGGCCGCGACGCAAACCGACAACCCACTTTTGCTTGATGCCCCTGGGCGACATCGCTATGGCAGCGAGCGCATCAGGAAAAGGTGGTACATGCGATTTCGCGGGCGCGACGGGGGCGCGAGGCGGACGCGGGCGCGAGCTGAGCGCGACGCGGGCGCGAGCCCGGCGCGGGTCGGGTGCGATGGGTCTCGGGGCGGGACCGAGGGCGTACTAATGTCGTTGGCCATGACCGGTGATCTGGTGCCCAGCGAGCTCTCCGACGCCGACCGCGAACGGGCGGTCGAGCAGCTGCACAGGCTCATCGAGGCCGGACAGCTCAGCCTGGAGGAGTTCGAGCAGCGGTTGGAGCCGGTGCTGCGCGCCCAGAGCCGCGACGAGATGGCGCGGCTGCTGGCCGACGCGACACCGGAGTACGCGGGCCGCGACGAGGTGCAGCTGAAGGTCAGCTCCGGAACCATCAAGCGACGTGGGCAGTGGCTGCCGGCCCGCCGGATGACCGTCGAGGTCGGCTCCGGCACCGCGAAACTGGACTTCACCGAGGCACTGGTCACCGAGCCGGTGGTGAACGTCGTGGTCACGCTGCGATCCGGGACGGTCAAGCTGGTGCTGCCCGAGAGGGCGACCGCCGACATCGACGAGGTCGCGGTGAAGTCGGGCACGGCGAAGTCGCGGGTGCCGGCCGTGCCGGTGCCGGGGCGGCTGCACGTCCACATCGTGGGGTCGGTGAAATCCGGCAGCCTGAAGGTGCGCTACCAGCGCCGGTTCTGGCGTTGGCGCTGGTAGCGGGCGTCACCGGTCAGTCGCCGGCAGCGGCTTGCTCCCGGAGTACGAAGCGCTGCACCTTGCCGGTGGAGGTACGCGGCAGGCTGGGCAGAAACTCGATCGACTTCGGGCACTTGTACGGCGCGATCTCCGCCTTGCAGTGATCCCGCAGCTCGGTGATCTTGTCGTCGTCGCCGGTGATGCCGGGGCGCAGCACCACGAACGCCTTGACGATCATGGTGCGCTCGGCGTCGGGGATGCCGACCACGGCGACCTCGAGCACGTCGGGGTGCTTCAGCAGCGCCTGATCCACCTCGGGCCCCGCGATGTTGTATCCGGCCGAGATGATCATGTCGTCGCTGCGCGCCTGGTACCAGAAGTAGCCCTCGGCGTCCCGCAGGTACGTGTCGCCGGTGATGTTCCAGCCGTTCTCCACGTACTTCGCCTGGCGCGGGTCGTCCAGATACCGGCAGCCGGTCGGGCCCTTCACCGCCAGCCGGCCCAGCTGGCCGTCCGGCACCGGCTTGCCGTCGTCGTCCAGCACGGCGGCCACGTACCCGGCAATGGGCTTTCCGGTGGAGCCGGGGCGGATGTCGTCATCGGCGGCGGAGATGAAGATGTGCAGCATCTCGGTGGCGCCGATGCCGTCGATCAGCTTCAGCCCGGTCGCCTCGTGCCACGCCTCCCAGGTCGCCATCGGCAGCGGCTCGCCGGCCGAGACGCAGCGCCGCAGCGCCGGCAGCCCGCCCTCCGGCAGCTCAGGGATCATCGCCCGGTACGCGGTCGGCGCGGTGGACACGATGCTCACCCCGTGCTCGGCCATCGCCGGCAGCAGTACGTCCGGGGTGCCTTTCTCCAGCAGCAGCGTGGCCGCGCCGACGTGCAGCGGGAACACCACCAGACCACCCAGCCCGAAGGTGAAACCCAGCGGCGGGCTGCCCGCGAAGACGTCGTCAGCGGTCGGCCTGAGCACGTGGCGGGAGAACGTGTCGGCGTTGGCGAGCACGTCCCGGTGGAAGTGCATGGTCGCTTTGGGGCGCCCGGTGGTGCCGGAGGTGAACGCCAGCAGCGCCACATCGTCGGCGGCGGTGGCCACGTTCTCGAAGCTGTGGTCCTTCGCGGCGGCCAGCTTCGAGAGGTCGTCCGCGCCGTCGCCGCCGAAGGTCAGGTACGGGGCGATCTTGGCGGCGGCCAGGTCGTCGGCGAACCGGTGGTCGGTGAGCGAGAGATTCACCTGCGCGATCTCTCCGATGGTGCGCAGCTCCGACTCGCGGAGCAGCGGCATGGTGGTCACCGCGACCGCGCCCGCCTTCAGCACGGCGAACCAGCACGCCACCAGCCACGGGTTGTTCGGGGCGCGCAGCAGCACCCGGTTGCCGGGCACGATCCCGTGGTCCTCCACCAGCACGCGGGCGACCTGGTTGGCGCGGCGCAGCAGGTCACCGTACGTCCAGGTCTCGGTCGGGCTGATCAGGCAGCGCCGGTCGGCGCCGTGCTCGGCGATGATCTCGTCCAGCAGCGCCGTCGCGCAGTTGAGCCGGTCCGGGTACTGCAGCTCCGGTAGCTCGTACCGGAACTCCGGCCACTGGTCCTCCGGTGGCAGGTGATCGCGGGCAAACGTGTCCAGGTGTGCGGACGGCGAAAGCGGCATCGCGTGGGTCCCCCAAGGTGGCGTGGCGGCTTGTGGCCGGCTGACGGTCATGGGTCTCGGCGCCAGTATTCCGCGTCTGTGACGGTAGTCAAGCCGTCGCTACACGCATCCAGCACGGCCGGAGCCATGGCCGAGGCCGTATCGTGTCCTCGTGACGACGATTCCGCAGACGGACGATGACCTGACCGATCTGGTCGGTACTCCCGGCCGCGCCGCGCAGCCCCGTGCGTTGATCGTCACCGCGTACGGCCTGTACGCCAGGGAGGCCGGCGGCTGGCTGTCGGTCTCGGTACTGATCCGGCTGATGGCCGAGCTGGATATCGACGAGCCGGCGGTACGCTCCGCGATCTCCCGGCTGAAGCGGCGGGGCCTGCTGGAGCCCGTACGCCGCGACGGGCTCGCCGGCTACGCCCTGTCACCGGCCGGGCGGGACGTACTGGACGAGGGCGACGAGCGGATCTTCCACCCGCACGGCGCCGCGCTCTCCGACGGCTGGCTGCTCGCCGTGTTCTCGGTGCCCGAGTCCGAACGGCAACGCCGTCACACACTGCGCTCCCGGCTCACCTGGCTCGGCTTCGGCACCGCGGCACCCGGGGTCTGGATCGCGCCGGCGCACCTCTACGACGCCACCCGCGCCACCCTGCGACGCCACGGCCTGGACCGGTACGTCAACCTGTTCCGCGCCGACTACCTCGCCTTCGGATCACTCGCCGAGTCGGTCGGCTCCTGGTGGGATCTCGCCGGACTGCAGCGGCTGTACGGCGAGTTCACCGCCACGTACCGGCCGGTGCTGGCGAAGTGGAAACGCCGCCGGGGCCCGGAAGGCCGGGAGGCCGAAGCGTTCGCCGACTGGGTACGCGCGCTGACCGCGTGGCGGCGGCTGCCGTACCTCGACCCGGGGCTTCCCCCCGACGTACTGCCCCCGGACTGGAAGGGCGCCACCGCCGCGCAGCTCTTCCAGGCGCTGCAGCAGCAGCTCGCCGACGCGGCGCACGACCACGTACAGGCGATCGCCGTCAGTCGATGACCGCGACGCCCTCCAGCTCCACCAGCGCCGCCTCGTCCCAGAGCCGGGTCACGCCGATCCCGGCCATCGCGGGGTAGTCGCGGCCGGCCAGGCGGCGCCAGGCCGCCCCGATCTCGGCGGCGTGAGCCCGGTACGCGTCCATGTCGACGATGTAGATCCGTACCTGGGTCAGCTGGTCCGGCGTACCGCCGGCGGCGGCGAGCGCGGCCAGCAGGTTGCCGAGCGCCTGCTCGAACTGGGCCACGATGCCGCCCGGCACCACCGCCCCGGCGGCGTCCAGCCCGGTCTGACCAGCCAGGAAGACAGTACGGCCACCGGTGGCGACGACCGCGTGCGAGAACCCCGACGGCCGCGCCAGCTCCGGCGGGTTGATGCGCTCGATCACGACTGGCTCGATCATGACTGGATCGCGCCTCCGTCCACGTTGACGCCCTGCCCGGTGATCGCGGCGTTCTCGATGCAGAACCACACCGCGTCGGCCACCTCGTCCACCGTGATCAGCCGGCCGATCGGCTGCTTGCGCTCCAGCAGCTTCCGCGCGTCGGCCTCGCTGCGGTCGGTGCTGGACGCGATCCAGGCCACCGAGTCGTCGGTCATCGGGGTGTCCACGTACGCCGGGCAGACCGCGTTCACCGTCACCCCGGTACGCGCCAGCTCGGCGGCCGCCGCGCGTACCAGCCCGAGTACGCCGTGCTTCGCCGCTGTGTACGCCGCGATGTACGGCTCGCCCCGCTTGGAGGCCACCGAGCCGATCACCACGATCCGCCCGTACCCCCGGTCGATCATCGAAGGGACAACGGCGCGCAGGCAGCGGAACGGCGCGGTCAGGTTGAGGTCGAGCATCAGCTGCCAGTCCTCGTCGGTGACCTTCGGTAGCGGGGCCGAGCTGGCGGCGCCCGCGTTGGCGACCAGGATCTCGATCGGGCCCCACCGCTCGTTCACCTGGCTGACCAGCGTGTCCACCGCGTCGGGCGCGGTCAGGTCCCCCGGCAGTACGAGCGTCTCGGCGGCGCCGCACGCTGCGGCCG
>JBOGDG010000257.1:0-5397 GCA_050701655.1 Micromonosporaceae bacterium | reverse complement strand
GTACGAACGGCAGCTGCATCTGACCGGAGCCGAACAGCTCACCCACGACCTTCATGCCCTCCAGCAGCAGGTCGTTGATGATCTCCAGCGCGGAACGCTCCTCCAGTGCGGAATCCAGGTCGGCTTCCAGGCCGTTGCGCTCGCCGTCGATGATGCGGCGCTTGAGCCGCTCGTCCAGCGGCAGCGCCAGCAGCTCCTCGGCGCGGCTGGCGCGAGCCGAGGCAGCGTCGACGCCCTCGAAGAGGTCGATGAACTTCTGCAGCGGGTCGTACCCCTCGCGACGCCGGTCGTAGACCATGTCGAGCGCGACCTCGCGCTGCTCGTCGGGGATCTTCGACATCGGCAGGATCTTGCTGGCGTGCACGATCGCGGAGGTGAGCCCGGCCTGCTGGCACTCGTGCAGGAACACCGAGTTGAGCACCTGGCGCGCCGCCGGATTGAGCCCGAACGACACGTTCGAGATGCCGAGCGTGAAGTTGACCCCGGGGTAGCGCTCGGCGATCTCCCGGATCGCGTCGATGGTCTCGATGCCGTCCTTGCGGGTCTCCTCCTGGCCGGTGGAGATCGGGAACGTCAGGCAGTCGATCAGGATGTCCTCGCGGGCGAACCCCTTGCTGGCCAGGTCGTCGATCAGCCGGGAGGCGACCCGTACCTTCCATTCCCTGGTACGGGCCTGGCCTTCCTCGTCGATGGTCAGCGCGATCAGCGCGGCGCCGTGCTCCCTGGCCAGCGGCAGCATCCGGGCGTACCGGGACCCGGGGCCGTCGCCGTCCTCGAAGTTCACCGAGTTGATCACACTGCGGCCGCCGAGCATCTCCAGCCCGGCCTCGATCACCGCGGGCTCGGTGGAGTCCAGCACGATCGGCAACGTGCTGGCAGTGGCGAACCGGCCGGCCAGCTCCCGCATGTCGCCGGCGCCGTCGCGCCCCACGTAGTCCACGCACAGGTCCAGTACGTGTGAACCCGAGCGGGTCTGATCCCGGGCGATCTCCACGCACGCCTGCCAGTCCGCGGCGAGCATCGCATCCCGGAACGCCCTGGAGCCGTTGGCGTTGGTCCGCTCCCCCACCATCAGCACGCTGGCGTCCTGTGCGAACGGTACGTGGTGGTAGAGCGAAGCGACGCCGGACTCGCGTACCGGCTCACGGGTGGCGGGAGTGACCCCGGCCAGCCGGGCGACCACGGCGCGGATGTGGTCGGGAGTGCTGCCGCAGCAGCCCCCCACCAGCTTGGCGCCGTAGTTGGTCACGAAGTCGTACAGCGCGTCGGCCAACTCGTCCGCGGTGAGCGGATAGCGGGCGCCGTCGGGGGTCAGCTCCGGCAGGCCGGCGTTCGGCATCACCGAGAGGCCGACCTGCGAGTGCTGCGACAGGTAGCGCAGGTGCTCGGTCATCTCCGCCGGCCCGGTGGCGCAGTTGAGCCCGATCAGGTCGACCCCGACCGGCTCCAGCGCCGTCAGCGCGGCACCGATCTCGCTGCCCAGCAGCATGGTGCCGGTGGTCTCCACGGTGACCTGACAGATCAGGGTCACCTGCTTGCCGGCCTGCTGCATCGCACGCTTCGCGCCGATCAACGCCGCCTTCGCCTGCAGCAGGTCCTGGCAGGTCTCCACCAGCAGGCCGTCGGCTCCGCCTTCGATAAGACCCAGAGCATTTTCCTGGTACGCGTCCCGCAGCACCGCGAACGGCGCGTGCCCCAGCGTCGGCAGCTTGGTGCCGGGACCCATCGAGCCGAGCACGTACCGGGGGTGCTCCGGGGTCGACCAGGCGTCGGCGGCCTCGCGCGCGATCCTGGCCCCCGCCTCGGAGAACTCGTAGATCCGCTCGGTGATGTCGTACTCGCCGAGGTTGGCCAAGTTGGCGCCGAACGTGTTCGTCTCCACGCAGTCCGAGCCGGCCTCGAAGTACGCGTCGTGGATCCCCCGTACCACGTCCGGGCGGGTCACGTTCAGCACCTCGTTACAGCCCTCGTGGCCCTCGAAATCGTCGAGCGTCAGGTTGGCGGCCTGCAGCATGGTGCCCATCGCGCCATCGGCGACCAGGAAGCGCGTGGCCAGGGCCTCGGAGAGCGTTGGTGTTGTCGACACCCGTTCAGGCTAACGGGCCAGAGTGGGCAAGCCGGTACCTCCCGTGACAGCGGCCACACACCGGAGTCGATTACAGTCCGCCACGGCCGGGATCGCACGCCTTTGCGCGTATCGCACCGCCGGCACGTAGGCTGTCCCGGTGACCGAGTTCGACGGCCTACCCGTACTCTCCAATCCGGTCGTGGTGGCCGCCTTCGAAGGCTGGAACGACGCCGCGGACGCCGCCACCGCCGCGGTGGAGCATCTGGAGGAGATCTGGCAGGCGCGCCCAGTCGCCGAGCTGGACCCAGACGCGTACTACGACTTCCAGGTCACCCGGCCCACCATCACGATGGCCGACGGCGACCAACGCCGGATCGAGTGGCCCACCACCCGGTTCTCGGTGTGCCGGCCGCCCGGCACTGAGCGTGACGTGGTGCTGATCCGCGGCATCGAGCCGAACATCCGTTGGCGCGCGTTCTGCGACGACGTACTGGAGCTGTGCCACAGCCTCGACGCGCGCGACCTGGTGCTGCTCGGTGCACTGCTCGCGGACGTGCCGTACACCAGGCCGCTCCCGGTCTCCGGCAGCTCCTCCGACGAGGCGCTGGTGGAGCGGCTCGATCTCGCCCAGACCAAGTACGAGGGCCCCACCGGCATCGTCGGCGTGCTGCACGACGCCGCCGGCCACGCGGAGCTGTCGGTGGTGTCGTTCTGGGCACACGTACCGCACTACATCTCCGAGCCGCCCTGCCCGAAGGCGACGCTCTCGCTGCTGCACCGGGTGGAAGAGGCGCTCGACCTGCCCGTACCGATGGGCGACCTCACCGAAGAGGCCGCCGAGTGGCAGGAGCGGGTGGACAGCCTCACCACGCAGGACGCCGACATCGCCGAGTACGTACGCGCCCTGGAGCAGCGGGCCGACGACGTCGGTGTCGAGCCGCTCACCGGCGAGGACATCGCCCGGGAGTTCGAGAAGTACCTGCGCCGGCGGGGCGGTCCCCCGTCGGCAGGTGGCCCCGCCACTCCGTAGCGGGTTTTGTTTGGGTGGTCCGTGAGATGCGTGCAGACCTGTCGGCGTGTCGGTGTCGTCACCGCACTCTTGGTTTCCTAGGATGCTAGCTCTATAGGGCGAACCCTGTGGGCGGCCTCTCGGCCGCGTTGCGACCCCGACCGAGACACCACCTGACCGGAGGTACGACGTGAGCATCAATCCCGGCTCCCCGGTACCGCCCAGCCAGCAGATCGCCGCGCAGCTGCGTACCGCGATCACCGGCGGCACCTATCAGCCCGGAGAACGCCTACCCTCCATCCCGGCGCTCACCGAGCGGTACGGAGTCGCCAAGCAGACCGTGCAGCGTGCCATCGACCAGCTCCGACTGGAGGGCACGCTGGTCACCAAGCCCGGCTCCGGGACGTACGTACGGGGCACCCGGCGCCGCCTCGCCCAGCTCGCCCGCGGCCGGTACGGCCCGGTACGCGGCTACCACGCGGCGCTGCCCACCCGCTACCGGCAACGCGTCTACGCCGCCGGCCCCGAGCCGGCCCCCGACGCGGTGTGCCGGGCGTTCGGCGTACCGCCGGAGGGGCGGGTGCTGGCACGGCGGCATCTGCTGCTGGACGGCGAGCAGCCCGTCGAGCTGGGGGTCAGCTGGCTCTCCCCGCAGCTGTCCGGAGAGCTGGCCGTCCCGGAGCCGCTCGGCCGCCCGCTTTACCAGGCGGTCGAGGAGGCCACCGGGAAGCGGTACGGCACCGTCACCGACCAGATCACCGCCCGGCTGGCCAGCCCCGAGGAGGCGCAGCTGCTGCGGATCCGGCGCGACACCGCCGTACTGGTGCTGCTGCACCAGGCCCGGGACACCGACGGGGAGATCCTCGAGGTCACCGAGCTGTGCTGGCCCGGCCCCACCTCGACGCTGGTCGACGAGTACCGGGTGCCCCGGTCCGCGCCCGGTCAGCACGGTGACCTCACCCCGCCGGAACCCGGCGACGACCTCACCCTCGCCTGAGCCCAGCCCGAAGCGCAACGCCCAGCCCTGACCCCCCGAACAGGAGCGCACATGATCACGCGGACCGACGTCGAGGCCGCCGCGGACCGGATCGCCGGACGGGTACGCCGGACCCCCGTACTCGCCGTCGAACCCGAGGAGTTCGGCACCCCGGTGTGGTGGAAGTTGGAGCAGCTGCAGCACACCGGCTCGTTCAAGGCCCGTGGCGCCCACAACCGGATCCTGGCGGCGGCCGAGTCGGGGACGCTCACCGACGCCGGGGTGGTGGCCGCCTCGGGGGGCAACGCCGGGTTGGCGGTGGCATTCGTGGCGCGCCGGCTCGGCGTACCGGCCGAGGTGCACGTGCCGGCGAACGCGCCGCCGTACAAGGTCGCCGCGCTCACCGAGCTGGGCGCCACCGTCCGGCAGGACGGCGAGCAGTACGCCCAGGCGTACGCCGCAGCGCTGGAGAGTGCCGCCGAGACCGGGGCGCTGTTCTGCCACGCGTACGACCAGCCCGAGATCTGCGCTGGTCAGGGCACCATCGGTCTCGAGCTCGCCGATCAGGTGCCCGCGCTGCACACCGTGTTGCTCGCCGTCGGGGGCGGTGGCCTGATGGCCGGGGTGGCGGCGGCGCTGGAAGGGCAGGCGCGCGTGGTCGGGGTGGAGCCGGAGACGATCCCGACGCTGCACGAGGCGCTCCGGGCCGGCCAGCCGGTCGACGTCGACGTGTCGGGGATCGCCGCCGACTCGCTCGGCGCCCGGCGGCTCGGCGAGATCGCGTACGAGGTGGCGACGCGTACCGGGGTGCGGAGCGTGCTGGTGCCGGAGTCCGAGATCGTGCGGGCGCGCCAGCTGCTGTGGCGGCGTTGGCGGCTCGTGGTCGAACTCGGCACCGCCACCGCGGTCGCGGCGCTGCTCTGCGGGGCGTACCGGCCGGAGCCGGAGGAGCGGATCGCGGTGCTGCTCTGCGGCGGCAACACCGACCCCAGCGACCTCACCGGCTGACCTGCCCACGGCGGGTCCCGATGGCGAGCCGTCCGCGCGGCTCGGCGGCCGCGGGTCGGTCCGGCTCTGTCAGTCGGTGAGCAGGTCGATGCCGAGCAGGGCGTCGACCAGCTCGGCGACCGCCCCCGGCGAGTCCGTGCCTTCACCGGCCAGCGCCCCGGTGGCCCAGTCGTCCACCACCGTCAGCGCGCCCGGCGTGTCCAGGTCGTAGGCGAGCCGCTGCCGCACCGCCTGGCGTACCGCCGCGGCGTCCGGACCGGTCTGCCGCCGGGCCGCCTCCCGCCACTGCGCCAGCCGCACCTGCCCGGTCTTGAGCACCTCGTCGGTCCACTCCCG
>JBOGDG010000256.1:0-5397 GCA_050701655.1 Micromonosporaceae bacterium | reverse complement strand
CTCCACGATGGCGGCCGGCGCGCTGTTGAGCTCCACCGCGCCGACGCACCGACACGAGGTGATGGCGCGATGGACGAGCCGGACGGGGCGCTGCTGGCCGCGGCGCGGGCGGGCATCGTACGGGCGCTGGGGTGGCCGGCCGGCAGCCTGGTTCAACGGGCGAGCTGAGCCGCCGCGACACCGAGCACGAACGCCGTACCGACACAGCCGGCCAGCCCGACGGCGACCCGCCGGAAGCGCCGCTGCAGTTCGGGCAGCTCGTCGGGCAGCGCGAACACCCGGCGCGGCCATCCCCGCCACGACACCCACCAGAACAGCCCGGCCGCTACCCCGAACAGCACGGTCTTCGCGGCGATCAGCAGCCACCAGCCGACCGGCCGGGGCTCCACCACGTACGCCAGCGCGATCCCGCTGCCGGCCAGCAACCCGAGCAGCCCGACCACCCGCCACCGCTGACCCGAGGCGAGCTTCCGGTACGCGTTCTCCGCGCCCGCCGGAGAGTCGAACAGCCGGGTGATCCGTGGCTGCGCCACCGTCAGGCTGTACGCCATCGCGCCCAGCCACAGCCCGCCGACTCCGAGATGGGTCAGCACCAGCAGAAACGTCGTGATCCGCACGTCGACAGCTTGCCAAATCCCGGGCGTATCCAGCGCCCCCGCGCGGTTCTGTGGGTGACAGCGCGTGACGATCAACCGGACTACCGTTCCGTACGGATTAGGTGGGGTACGTCCATCGTGCGGCGTCCGCCGCCACGTGGGCCCGTTCAATCCGAGATCTTGTGGCTCCAGTGGGCGCAGAGCCCCACCAGGGCCACAAGATCTCGGGGGCCAGACATGCCAACGGCCCTGCCCCGGTTGGGGCCAGGGCCGTTGGGGCGTCCTGAGGATCAGATGTCGTAGTAGAGGGAGAACTCGTGCGGCGTCGGACGGAGCCGGATCGGGTCGACCTCGTTTTCGGTCTTCCACTCGATCCAGGTCTCGATCAGGTCGGGGGTGAACACGCCACCCTCGAGCAGGTACTCGTGGTCGATCTCCAGCGAGCTGAGCACTTCCGGCAGCGAACCGGGCACCTGCTTGAGCCCGGCGAACTCCTCCGGGGGCAGCTCGTACAGGTCCTTGTCCACCGGCTCCGGCGGCTCGGTCTTGTTCTTGATGCCGTCCAGGCCGGCCATCAGCATCGCCGAGAAGGCGAGGTACGGGTTTGACGACGGGTCCGGCACCCGGAATTCGACCCGCTTGGCCTTCGCGTCGTTGCCGGTGACCGGGATCCGGGTGCACGCGGAACGGTTGCGCTGCGAGTAGACCAGGTTGACCGGCGCCTCGAAGCCCGGCACCAGCCGGCGATACGAGTTGACCGTCGGGTTGGTGAACGCGAGCAGCGACGGGGCGTGGCTGAGCAGACCGCCGATGTACCAGCGGGCGGTGTCGGACAGCCCGGCGTACCCGGCCTCGTCATAGAACAGCGGCTCGTTGTCCCGCCACAGGCTCTGGTGGCAGTGCATGCCGGACCCGTTGTCACCGAAGAGCGGCTTCGGCATGAAGGTCGCGGTCTTGCCGGCGGCCCACGCGGTGTTCTTGACCACGTACTTGAACAGCTGCAGGTTGTCGGCGCAGTGCAGCAGGGTGGAGAACTGGAAGTTGATCTCCGCCTGGCCGGCGGTGCCGACCTCGTGGTGCGACCGCTCGACGGTGAGGCCGACGTCGATCAGGCCCCGGACGATCTTGTCCCGCAGGTCGGCGAAGTGGTCCAGCGGCGGTACGGGGAAGTAGCCGCCCTTGTACTTCGGCTTGTACCCCCGGTTGCCGCCTTCCTCCTCGCGACCGCTGTTCCAGGCGCCCTCGATGGAGTCGACGTGGTAGTACGCCTCATGCTGGTTGTCGTCGTACCGGATCGAGTCGAAGACGTAGAACTCGGCCTCCGGCCCGAAGTACGCGGTGGTGGCGACACCGCTGGAGGCGAGGTACGTCTCGGCCTTCTTCGCGATGTTGCGGGGGTCGCGGCTGTAGGGCTCCCGCGTGAACGGGTCGTGGATGAAGAAGTTCAACGCGACGGTCTTCTCGGCGCGGAAGGGGTCGACGAACGCCGTACTGGCGTCGGGCAGCAGCAGCATGTCCGACTCGTGGATCTGCTGGAAGCCGCGGATCGAAGAGCCGTCGAAGGCCAGCCCGTCGTTGAACACCTTCTCGCTGAAGGACTCGACCGGGACGTTGAAGTGCTGCATCACGCCCGGCAGGTCACAGAACCGTACGTCGATGAACTTCACGTCCTCGTCACTGAGGTAGCGCAGAAGCTCTTCGGAGTTGGCGAACACTCGTACTCCTCCAGGTCCGTTGGCGGGAAGTTGCCCAGGTGGGGGTCGCTGCAGCGAACGTATGCACAACTCGTTGCCCGCCGGTGTCTCGATTGTTTCGTCGATGTAACACGCCCGCTATGATCCGTACTCACCGTACGCTGGGGAGCCCGCTGAGGGGTCCGATACGCTGCGCACTATGGCGGGCACGGACGAGACTTCCGGTGTCGACGCAGAGGCCGGCGACTCCGAGCACGTGGCCGCGGCCGGCGACGACCTCGAGACTGCTGGATTCGGCGCCAGATTCCTGGCGTTGCTGGTCGACTGGGTGCTGTGTGTGATGCTGGCGGGGCTGGTGGCCCGGCCACCCGCCACCGGTCTGTGGGTATACCCGTTCCTGATCGCCGAGTACGGCTTCTTCGTCGGCCTCTACGGCCAGACACCCGGGATGTGGCTGGCCAAGGTGCGCTGCGTCTCCGCCACCGACACCGGCCCGATCGGGGTGCTGCGGGCGCTCCTGCGCACCCTGCTGATGTGCCTGCTGGTGCCCGTACTGATCATGGATTCGTACGGCCGCGGTCTCCACGACCGCGCAGTCAACTCCGTGATGCTGGCGGCGCCTCGGCGCTAGCGACCTCGCAGCGCGCGGTTCATCCCTTTGGGTCGCATGTTTTTGGGGATCGGGCCCTTCGGCATCTGCGGGGTACGCGACAGCGCGGTGAGCCGGGTGTGCAGCGCGTTGACCTGCTTGCCGGTGATGTTGCGCGGCAGCTTGACCAGCGTGTTGCGCAGCTTGCGGATCGACAACTGGCCCTCGCCGGTGCCGATGATGAAGTCGTAGATCGGGGTCTCGCCGACCACCTTCGACAGCCGCTTCTTCTCCTGGCCGAGCAGGCCGCGTACCCGCCCCGGGCTGCCCTCGGCGACCAGCACCACGCCCGGCTTGCCGAGCACCCGGTGTACGAAGTCCTGCTGCGTAGTGACCTGTACGGCCGGCGTGACCCGCCAGTCGCCCCGCATCGTCTCCAGGATCGCCGCCGCCGCGCCGGGCTGGCCCTCGGCCTCGTTCATCATCGCCTTGTTGGCGCGCAGGTTAAGCACCGCCATGACCGCGAGCAGCGAGCCCAGGACCCCGAGCACCACCCAGATCACGATGCTGATGGTGCCGCCCCGCCACGGCTCCGGGCCGAACAGCACGAACAGCACCGCTACCGCGATCGGCGCCAGCGCGGCGAGCACCGCCAACGGTACGAAGAGCTTGTCGCGCTTGGCGGTATAGCTGAACGCCATACCGATCTGCTTGAGTCGGTCGGTGAATGACGCCTTCGTGGGCTCGGCCTTCGCCATGTGGCGAGTCTATCCGCCGGGGTGGTACGCGGTTGCGCCGGTCCGAAGCTGGCACGGCTCGGGATGGCCCGGCGCCGAGCGGCCTTTGTATGGTGCGGCAGGCGGTGCCAGCGGACCAGGGGAGGGAGACCCGTGCAGTACGGGGGATGGCAGCAGCAACCAGCTCCAGCTGATCCGCGATCGGGAGGTCCACCGCCGTCGTCAGCGGTGCAGCCACCGGCGGCGCCGTACCCGCCGATGGGTCGCTTCGACCCGCTGGCGGCGGGTGCCGCGGTGCCGAGCTGCACGGCATGCCGCCGGTCGGCCCCAGCATCACGCAGCCGAAGCTGGGCCCGCGGCTGCTGATCCCGGTGGCGGCGGCGCTACTGCTGGCGCTGGCGTTCCTGCTGGCGCCGTGGTCGGATCGCGGCGACCGGTTCTTCTCCGTGGCGTCGGTCTTCGCCCCTGCACGGACTCGCGGCGCCGCCCGGGTTCACGCCGGTGGTGCTCGGGTTCGTGCTGGTCAACCTGCTGTGGGTGATCGTGCTCGGATTTACCCGGCGGCTCGCGCTGCACCTGGCGGCGGCGGCGTACCTGGGGGCGGCCGCGCTGCTGCACCTCGGGGTGCTGGCGACCTGGGATGCGCCGTGGCTGTCCGGCATGGCGTACCTACCGGTGCTCGGCTACCTGGTCGGCGCGGCCGGAGCCGCTATCGGACCCCGGTACGTGCAGGCGTACGGCGAGCTGTGAGCGGCGGTCGGCTGGCGCGCGCGATGGCGGCGAAGACCGCGTCCACCTCACGGCGCTCCTGAGCCCGGCGCTGCGCTTCGGCGAGCGCGGTCCGAGCGTTGTTGACGGCGGTCTGGTGCGACGGCTGGCCGGCGGCGGCGAGCATGCCCGCGGCGAATCGGCCGAACGCTCTGGCTGCTGAAATGATGTCACCCACGGCTATATCTTGGTCGCTCCCCGTTTCGGGCGTGTGACCGGGTGGTTTCTGTGCCGCGTCCGTCACAGCCGAAGGTCCTTCAATCGGTTCAGCGCGTACTCTGGCGGGCTTCGATCGCCTGCTGGTACAGCCGCCCGGCCCGGTACGACGAGCGCACCAGCGGGCCGGACATCACCCCGACGAAGCCCAGCTCGGAGGCCTCGGCCTGCAGCTCGACGAACTCCTCCGGCTTCACCCAGCGGTCCACCGGGTGGTGCCGCGGCGAGGGGCGAAGGTACTGCGTGATGGTGAGCAGCTCGCAGCCGGCGTCGACCAGATCCCGCATCGCCTGGCTGATCTCGGCCCGCTCCTCGCCCATCCCGAGGATCAGGTTCGACTTGGTGACCAGCCCGGCCGCGCGGGCCTGCGAGATCACGTCCAGGGAGCGCTCGTACCGGAAGGCGGGGCGGATCCGCTTGAAGATCCGCGGCACCGTCTCGATGTTGTGCGCGAGCACCTCCGGCGTCGCGGAGAACACCTCGGCGAGCAGCTCCGGTACGGCGTTGAAGTCCGGGATCAGCAGCTCGACCCCGCAGCCGGGGAGCGCGGCGTGGATCTGGCGTACGGTCTCGGCGTACAGCCAGGCGCCGCCATCGGGCAGGTCGTCGCGGGCGACACCGGTGATGGTGGCGTACTTCAGCCCCATGGTGGCGACCGACTCGGCGACCCGGCGCGGCTCGTCACGGTCGAGCTCGGCCGGCTTGCCGGTGTCGATCTGGCAGAAGTCGCAGCGCCGGGTGCACTGGTCGCCGCCGATCAGGAAGGTGGCCTCGCGGTCTTCCCAGCACTCGTAGAT
>JBOGDG010000255.1:0-5403 GCA_050701655.1 Micromonosporaceae bacterium | reverse complement strand
GCATGGTGCCGCCAGGGGGCCGTGGCGAGCCGGACGGCAGCATGACCCAGCAGATCCCGAGCATGCGGGGCGGCAGCGGCGGGTACGAGATCCCCGGGCGTCACGGCAAGATGGACATGACCTCGGAGATCCGTGCCACCGACTCGCCGTTCACTCCGGACGACGCGCACCGGCTGGATCAGCTGCGGCGTACGTTCCAGCTGCGGCGGTTCGGCAGCGGGTACGAGCGGACCCAGGTCGACCGGCTCTTCGACGCGATCGGCGCCACCATGGCGGGCCGCTCCGCGGTCACGGTGACCGACGGCGAGCTGGACCCGGGGCAGTTCAGCCTGGTGCAGGGCGGCTACTTCGAAGCCGAGGTCGACTCGGCGCTGCGCGAGGTGCGGGACCTGTTCGCCCGCCGGGGGGTACGCGGCTGAGCGCGCGCGACGACCCCCGAGCTACTTGAGGCCGTTGCGGTGCAGCACCCAGTCGACGATGACCCAGCCGAACCCGGCAGCGGCGATCCCGACCAGCCACAGGTTCTCGATGTTGCCCTGGTGGTTGCCGAAGAGCAGGCTGAGGAAGATCAGGCTGGCGACGATCACCAGGGCGCGTACCACCTTGGGGTGGCTCGGCTTGCGCTGGTCCGGTGAGGTGATCGGCGCGTCGGTGCCCGCCACGGTGCCTCCTTGGGTAGCCCGACGGGGAGCGTGTAGCCCGTCGATTCGGGTCGCGGATAGTCTGGCACGCTGGCGGAGGCGGTACGCAGCCGGCCGCCGTACACGCATTCCGGCACCGCCGTACACGAGATCCGGCATCAGGACGGGAGGACCGCGCCGTGCGAGTCACCGGCACCGGCCACGCGGGCATGTTGATCGAGACCCGCGCGGGGAGCATCCTGTGCGACCCGTGGGTGAATCCGGCGTTCTTCGCCTCGTGGTTTCCGTTCCCCGACAACTCCGGGCTGGACTGGGACGCCTTCGGCCAGGCCGACTACCTGTACGTCTCCCACCTGCACCGCGACCACTTCGACGAGCAGAATCTGCGCGAGCGGATCTCCAAGAAGACCACGGTGCTGCTGCCGGACTACCCGACCTCCGAGCTGGAGGACGAGCTGCGCGAGCTGGGCTTCAGCAGCTTCATCAAGGCGCCCAACCGGGAAATCACCGACCTGGGCGACGGTGTGAAGGTGATGATCCAGGCGCTCACCTCACCCACCGACGGCCCGATCGGCGACTCGTCGATCTGGGTGGACGACAACGGCGTACGGCTGCTCAACCAGAACGACGCGCGCCCCACCGACCTGTCGGAGTTCGCCGAGCTGGGCCACGTACACGCGCATCTGTTGCAGTTCTCCGGCGCGATCTGGTACCCGATGGTGTACGAGCTGCCGCACGCCGCGAAGATCGCGTTCGGCAAGCAGAAGCGGGATCGGCAGTTCGACCGTACGGTCCGCTACATCGACGATCTGAAGGCGGGCTGGGTGTTCCCGATCGCCGGCCCGCCGTGCTTCCTGGACGACTCGCTGTGGCAGTTCAACGACATCCACGGCGACGAGGGCAACATCTTCCCCGACCAGCAGGTCTTCCTCGACCACATGGCCGAGCTGGGGCGCGACAACGGCGTACTGCTGCTGCCCGGCACCAGCGCCGAGGTGGCCGCCGACGACTGCCGGGTCACCCACCCGGTCGCCGACCCGCGGGCCTTCTTCGCCAACAAAGAACAACACCTCCGGGAGTACGCCGAGCGCCAGCGCCCGGTGATCGACGCGGCGAAGGCGAGCTGGTCACATCCCGAGATCGACGTCCTCGGGCAGCTGAAAACCAGGCTGGAGCCGTTGCTGGACGAGGCCGAGCAGATCGCCGGCGGCATCGGCGGGCCGGTGCGGTTCGACCTCACCGAGCCCGAGGGTGGCGAGCTGATCGAGTCGATCACGATCGACTTCGGCGAGCGCGAGGTACGCCCGTACGGCAACGAGAAGGTGCGCTACCGGTTCCGTACCGAGCGGCGGCTGATCGAGCATCTGCTGCACATCGACGAGCTCGACTGGGTGAACAGCCTGTTCCTGTCCTGCCGGTTCTCGGCGGCCCGGATCGGGCAGTACAACGAGTTCGTCTACACGTTCTTCAAGTGCTTGTCCGAGGAGCGGCTCAACTACGCCGAAGGCTGGTACGCCGAGCAGAAGCCCGACGCCGAGGACATCACGCTGGACGGCTGGACGGTGCAGCGCCGCTGTCCGCACCTGAAGGCGGACCTGAGCCGCTTCGGGAAGGTCGAGGACGGCGTACTGACCTGCCAGATGCACGGCTGGAAGTGGAATCTCGGCACCGGCAAGTGCATCACCAGCGCGGGCCACGAGCTGCGCTCCAGCCGCGGCGAGGCGGCTGCGGCGCCGACGGCAGAATAGACCTGTGCGCGAGATAGTGCTGCTGGGGTCGACCGGGTCGATCGGCACCCAGGCGATCGACGTGGTACGCCGCAACCCGGAGCGGTTCCGGATCGTCGCGCTCGCGGGCGGCGGCGGCAACGTGGAGCTGCTCGCCGCGCAGGCCCTGGAGCTGGGCGTCGACGCGGTCGGGGTGGCGAAGGCGAGCGCCGCGCAGGACCTGCAGCTCGCGTTCTACACCCAGGCACGGCAGCGGGGGTACGCCACCGGCGACTTCAAACTGCCGAAGATCGTGGCCGGCCCGGACGCCGCCACCGAGCTGGCGAGCTGGCCGTGTGACCTGGTGCTCAACGGCATCACCGGCTCGATCGGGCTGGCGCCGACGCTGGCCGCGCTGCGCGCCGGGCGCATCCTCGCGCTGGCCAACAAGGAGTCGCTGGTCGCCGGCGGCGCCCTGGTCCGCGACGTGGCGGCGCCAGACCAGATCGTGCCGGTCGACAGCGAACACAGCGCCCTCGCCCAGTGCCTCCGCGGCGGCAAGGCCCAGGAGGTACGCCGGCTGATCCTGACCGCCAGCGGCGGCCCGTTCCGCGGGCGTACCCGGGAAGAGTTGGCGCAGGTGACCGTCGAGCAGGCGCTGGCGCACCCCACTTGGGACATGGGGCCGGTGGTCACGATCAACTCCGCGACGCTGGTCAACAAGGCACTGGAAGTGATCGAGGCGCATGAGCTGTTCCGGATCGGGTACCACCGGATCGGTGTGATGGTGCATCCACAGTCGGTGCTGCACTCGATGGTGGAATTCACCGACGGCTCGACGCTCGCGCAGGCCAGCCCGCCCGACATGCGGCTGCCGATAGCGCTCGCCCTGGGCTGGCCGGACCGGGTCGCGGACGCCGGGCCGGCGGTGGACTGGACCACCAGCCACACCTGGGAGCTGTTCCCGCTCGACGAGCGGGCTTTTCCGGCGGTACGCCTCGCGATGCGCGCCGGTGAGGCCGGCCGTTGCCTGCCCGCGGTCTACAACGCGGCGAACGAGGAGTGTGTAGCGGCTTTCGTCGATGGCCGGCTACCGTTCACCGGCATCGTCGACACCCTGGAGCGGGTCCTGGCGGATGCGCCGGACTTCGGTGAGCCGGGTACGGTCGAACAGGTGCAGTCGGCGGAATCGTGGGCACGGGCCCGCGCGCTCGAGATCGTGGGAAAGGTTTCTTGAATGGCGTACGCGCTTGGAGTGGTGCTGTTCGTACTCGGCATCCTGATCTCGATCGCGCTGCACGAAGCGGGACATATGTGGACGGCTCGGGCGTTCAAGATGAAGGTCACCCAGTACTTCATCGGCTTCGGCCCGACCCTGTGGTCGTTCAAGCGCGGCGAGACCGAGTACGGCGTGAAGCCGATCCCGGCCGGCGCGTTCGTCAAGATCATCGGGATGACGCCGCTGGAGGAGGACGAGGACGTCGCGCCGCAGGACCGGCACCGGGTGTTCTGGCGCAAGCCGCTCTGGCAGCGCACCACCGTGCTGGCCGCCGGCTCGATCACGCACTTCATCCTGGGCTTCCTGATCCTGTGGTTCGCCGCGGTCTTCGTCGGCGTACCGAATTCGCCCGCCGGCGCCACCCCGGCCTCCCGGGTGGAGGTGGGACGGGTCGAGGCGTGCGTCGTCACCGACTGGGCGTACGACCCGGAGGCCCGGTGGGTACGCGACTGCCGTGCCAGCGACCCGAAGAGCCCCGCCGCCGCGGCCGGGCTGCGCCCGGGTGACGTGATCACCAAGATCGACGGCGAGTCGGTGGCGTCCTGGGAGGCGCTGGTCAAGAAGGTACGGGCCGCCGGCGGCGACCAGGTCACGCTGACGTACACCCGGGACGGCAAGGCCACCGACGCCACCGTGACGTTGCCGGTGGTGGAGCGCCCGACGATGAAGGTCATGAAGACCGAGAAGGACCCGGCCAAGTACACCGGCGCCGACCTGGAGAAGGTGGGCGCGATCGGGGTCGGGCTGGCCGACTCGGTGACGGTGGGGCCGGTCGACGGCTTCGGGGTCGCCGGCGAGTACATCGGCAACATGTTCGTCGGCACGTTCAAGGCGCTCGCCAAGTTCCCCGAGAAGGTGCCGAAGCTGTTCAGCGCGCTCGCCGGGGAGGAGCGCGACCCGGAGACCCCGATCAGCGTGGTCGGCGCCAGCCGGCTGGGCGGCGAGATCGTGGAGTACGAGGTCTGGCCGCTGTTCTTCCTGCTGCTCGCCGTACTGAACCTGTTCGTCGGCGTGTTCAACCTGTTCCCGCTGCTGCCGCTGGACGGCGGCCACATCGCGATCGCCTGGTTCGAGAAGGCGCGCAGCTGGTTCTACGCGAGGCTCGGCAAGCCCGATCCGGGGCGGGTGGACTACCTGAAGCTGATGCCGCTCACGTACCTGGTGATCATAATTTTCGGGCTGTTCACCGTGCTCACCGTGGCGGCCGATATCGTCAATCCCATCCAGCTGTTCACGAGGTGACGGCATGACGGCGATTAGCTTGGGGATGCCCGCGGCGCCGCCGCCGCGGCTGGCGGAGCGGCGAAGATCCCGGCAGATCAAGGTCGGCAGCGTGCTGGTCGGCGGCGACGCGCCGGTGTCGGTGCAGTCGATGACCACCACACCGACCACCGACATCAACGCCACGCTGCAGCAGATCGCGGAGCTCACCGCGTCCGGCTGCCAGATCGTACGGGTGGCGGTGCCCAGCCAGGACGACGCGGAGGCGCTGCCGGCGATCGCGAAGAAGTCGCAGATCCCGGTGATCGCCGACATCCACTTCCAGCCGAAGTACGTGTTCGCCGCGATCGATGCCGGCTGCGCCGCCGTACGGGTCAACCCGGGCAACATCAAGAAGTTCGACGACAAGGTCGGTGAGATCGCGCGGGCGGCCGCCGACGCCGGGGTGTCGCTGCGGATCGGCGTCAACGCCGGCTCGCTGGACAAGCGGCTGCTGGAGAAGTACGGCAAGCCCACCGCCGAGGCGCTGGTCGAGTCGGCGCTGTGGGAGGCGTCG
>JBOGDG010000254.1:0-5411 GCA_050701655.1 Micromonosporaceae bacterium | reverse complement strand
GGGCTGGCCCGACCGGGCCAGCCCCACACCGTCAACTCACTGCGGCTGCGCCGCGGATTCGATCTTGATCTTGCCCGACGTGATGTCGGCGGCGAGCGCCTCCACCTCTGCCTTGAGCACAGCGTCGACCTTGCTGTCGTACTCGTGGTACGGCGCGAGGAAAGTGCCCTTGTTCTCCAGGGTGCCCAGGAACTCGCCACCCTTCTCGCCCTTGGCCGCCCGCAGTACGGCTTCCTTCACCGCGTCCGGGATGTTCTTCACCACGCTGGTGACGAACACATCGCAGTAGTCCTTCGCGCTCACGCAGCCGTCGAAGTCGACCCAGATCGTGGTCAGCTTGCCCTTCGACGCCTGCGCGGTGGAAGCGGTGCCGAGGCCGGTGCCACCCGCGACCGGGAACACGATGTCGGCGCCCTGCGAGACGAAGTTGTCGGTCAGCGCCTTGCCCTTGTTCTGGTCGGTGAAACTCTCGGCAAAGGAGCCGTTCTGGGTCTTCGGGTTCCAGCCGAGGACCTTGACGTCCTTCTTCTTCAGCTTGTTGTAGTACGCCACGCCCTCGGCGAAGCCGTCCATGAAGATCGTCACCGGCGGGATCTTCAGCCCGCCGTACGTGGCGACCTTGCCGGTCTTCGTGGTCGCCGCCGCGAGGTAGCCGGCTTGGAAGGACGACTGCGCGGTGTTGAACTGCATCGAGTAGACGTTCGGCGAGTCGATCTTCGCGTCGACGATCGCGAACTGCTTGTCCGTGGTCTGCTTCGCGACCTTCGCCGTCGCATCGGCCATCAGGCCACCGACCGCCACCACCAGGTCACAATTGCCCTGCACCTGCTGCTTCAGGTTCGGCTCGTAGTCGGCCTCGGCCTTCGAGGTCACGTAGTCGACCTCGACACCCTCTCCATCCTTCTCGGCAGCCTGCATACCCGCCCACGCCGACGCGTTGAACGAGCGGTCATCGACGCCCCCGATGTCGGTCACCATGCAGGCCTTGAACTTCTTTTCGGTGCCACCGCCGTCGGCTTCCTTCGGCGGCTCACCGCAGCCGGCAAGGACCATCCCGCACACCGCAATGGCAGCGGCGACGCCCAGCCCAGGTACTCGGCGCAAGGCGCTCTCCTTCCCTATTTGCACCGCACCTTTCTTAGATGTGCTCGGCTCTGTGGTGTGCCTCGCAGTGCGGTGGTCTAGAGCACGGAGCCTAGCCCCAACTACCGTCCGGTACAGGCCCGGTTCGCCGGGGCGTCATCCACCCGTGATCTGACGGTCGGATAACGCCGCTCAACGCCAGAACACGGCGATCGCGGCATTCACGAGGGTGAGTACGCCGATCGCCAGGAAATGCCCCTTGTTCACTTCTTCCCGCTTCCGCGGCACGTACACCATCACCGCGATCAGCACCGCGAGCAGCAGCTTCACGCCGATCTTCGGATAGTTGAGCTCGACCCCGGGCCACGGCGAGGAGAGGAGGATGCCGGTCGCCAGCTGCAGCAGCGCACCCCACAGCATCGAGCTGTTGATCCGCAGCTTGCCGGAGAAGTACTGCACGGCGAAGCCGCCCAGCAGTAGCGCGAACCCGACCAGGTGCAGGTAGCGCAGCGCCAGCCGCAGCAACTCCAGGGCGTCCATCGACTCACTCTCCTTCTGGGGGTACGGATTTCGCCGGGGGTACGCTCCGCGGCGCCGCGCGCCAACCTCTCACGCCGAGCCAGCCGACCGCGGTGCCGATCGCCAACGACGTGACGATGAGCAGCGCGTGCACCCACAGAAACGACGTGGGTACACCGTCGGCGAACGCTCGCGGGTCACGCCAGATCGCCAGCGCGAACCGGGGCCAGATCAGCCAGCTCCAGATTCCGACCGCGATCAGGAACGCCGACCAACCACGCGAAAGGATCACGGCGCACAGTATGCCCGCGTGTCCGGCCGGCCGCCCGGCGAGGTCGGACTACCGTGACTCGCGATGACCCTGGCGGCTCAGATCCTGTCGTCGCTGGCCCTGGTCCTACTGGCCGGCGTCGCCCTCCTGCCCGGCCGCCGCCCCCCGCGGAAGCGCCGCCGGCACGAGCCTCGTATATCGAGATATCAACCTGGTACCTTAGATACATGAGCCGGACGATCATCGATGTCAACGATGCAATGCTCGCGCGCGCACAGCGCGCACTGCGTACCACCACCAAGCGCGACACCATCAACGCTGCCTTGGAGTTGGCTGCCGCCGTCGAGTCGCATCGGCGCGCACAGCTGCTTGACTCCTTTCGCGAGCTGGTCGACCGCCTCGACATAGATTCGATCGAGCAGGACGAGACGGACGACCACGCCGACCAGCAATGACGTACCTCGCGGACACGTCCACGATCATCCGGCTCCGCCGCCAAATCGACCTGGCACCTCGCTGGCTCGACGCCATCGCGGCGGGCCTGGTCGGGGTCTGCCCGGCGGTCGAGGCCGAACTGATCCGCGCGGTGGCCAGCAAGGCCGATCGGGACGCGTTGCACGAACACCTTCGGAGCCTGTTTACCTGGCATCCGATGTCGGACAACTCCTGGCGGTTCGTCGAGGAGGTGCAGACCAGTCTCGTCGACCTGGGGCAGCACAAGGGACCATCAGTCGTGGATATCCTGGTTGCGGCCACTGCGCAGGCCTGGGGACTCACCGTGCTCCACGTGGACGCCGACTTCGAAACGATCGCGCGAGTCACCGACCTGTCGACCCAACGTGCCGACCAGTAAGCCTTTGCCCCCGAAACACCGGGTGTACGCAGGCGGGCACCCGCCGTCAGTGGGCACTCAGTCCCCACCATGCTGCGGCAGGTACGGCAGCGGCGACGGCCGAGCGAGATCCGCGACCTGAAACGCGATCCGCGCCGGCTCGCATGGATGCTCCACCGTCCGGCGCCACAACGATTCGCACCCGAGGCACTGCCCAGACGGTCCGGGGCGATGCGTCTCCAGCACCTTTGCGGCATCCGCCAACAACAGACGGCGGATCTCCGGTGGGAGCCTCATCGGCCAGACGGCCGCACGCAGCGCGGGCAGCTCAGTGTCTCACCGCAGTTACGGCACCACCGCAACGAGCGCCGAAAGGTGGTCAGTCCACAGAGAAAGCCCAGTACACCGCTGGCCAGCACCGGCAGCGCCACATACCACATCCCCGCACCCTCTCGTCCCGTGAAGACACTCGGCGACGATGCCTGCGCTCGTCACCTGGGACGTACGCTAGGTGCGGGGAGTACGGGCGCTATTACTCGCCGTTATGCGGGTCTAAGCCCAGGCGCTGCGCCATCGCCAACAGCTCCTCGGCCACAGACTTCCGTCTGGCCCTCCGGATCATGGTCGTGACGGCGTCCCGCGCAATCGGGTTCAGCCGGAAAGGCGCGGGCGCGGCCCGCTCGGCCTGTGCAAACGCGACCAGTGCTTCTTTGTCGCGCTTGCCCGAGTGGGCAAGCGCCCGCGCGAGACTCATGTAGTAGCTCTGCCGCCGGTTGGCAACAGGAATCGTGTCGGCGGGAAGTCCCCGAGCCAGCTCGATGACCTTTCCGTAAGTCGGCCAGCTCGGTGAAGATCGACATCTTCCAGAGCCGAACATTGGTCGGGCCGAAGAACGACAGATTGAACCCGGCGTCGGTGGGATCGCCAAGAGTATCCGCCTCCGCCGATGCCTCGGCCAGGTGGCCGTCCACATCCGGGATACGTTTCGCCACCGCGCTGGCGTGCGCGGCCGACAGGTGGACCTGCCCCAACATCTGCCGCGCCCGGGGATCGGCAGCCGCTTGCTGCAACGCCGCCGCACTCCGCTCACCCACCCGCTGCGCGACGCCGGCCGCCTCGACGGGCAGCGACAGCGTGTAGACGAAATTCGCCGCCCCGATCCATGCCGGGGCGCCCAACTCGTTCGCGGCGCTCACCGCCAGCTTCGCCGCCGGCCAGGACAAATCCCGGTAGCCGAGATTTCGCAGGCACACCGATGCCTCGTACGCGACGCGGGTGAGCGCATCGGTCCCCCGATAGCACACGGCGTCACGGAGCAGATCCGGCAGCCGAGGCGCCAAGGCCAGATAGTCGCTCGTACGCCGAAGCTCCACGTTGTGCGCAATGGCGGCCGCGATTTCTTCCCTGTTACGCCTCGGAGTGTGTACCTCGCCCGCCTCCAATTCCACCAACGCGACCCGGATCGCGGCGACCGCTTCAGATGCCTTCGCTCGGATCGGATTGGTCGGATCGCCGGGCTGACCAAGAAGGTCGGCGACCGACACCCGCAGGGCCGAAGCGAGCGCGACCAGAGTGCTTCGCCGTACGACTCCCTTGACACCGGCCTCGATCTGACTGATGTACCCCTGACTGACACCTGCTAGGCCCGCCAGAGCCGTCTGAGACAGACCACGCCTCGCTCGCCAGACCCGGACCCTGCCGCCGATGTGCTCCGCCACGGCGTACTCCCTCGTGAAGGCTGTGCCCACAGTACCGACGAGCGAGCCGCCGTTACAGGCACGCGCGGACTGCGAACCATCCACCACGACCCACGCACCTGGCCGATCGACAATGTGTGCCCGCCTGACCGCCTCGCCCAACAGCGCTCGACGTTCCGTAGCTAGCTCAGTTGCCGACGCCGATGGGGGTGTTGACAGCCTTGTCGTCGGTCAGGGCGTTGAGCATGGCGTCGGCCACGTCGGCCCGGCTGATCATGCTGCCGACGTTGCGGGCGTACCCGGTGCGGTAGCGGCCGGTGGCCGGCCGGTCGGTGAGTCGCGGCGGGCGCATGATCGTCCACTGCAGACCGCTCTGCCGGATCTCCCGCTCCATCGTGGTCAGGTCTTCGTAGTGGGTACGCATGAGCGTCCACAACAGCGGGCGGAAGACGAGCTTGGCGAGCAGCCCGTCACCCGGGTCGTCGACGGCGATCGGGGCGGCGCTCACCACCACCAGCCGCGGTACGCCGGTTGCGCGCATCGCGGTGATCGCGCTCCGTACGCCGGCCGAGTTGACCGTCGATCTCCGCGACTCCCGCAGCGAGCGCGGCCCGAGCGCGACCAGCACCGCGTCGGCGCCCTTCACGGCGGGACGCAGCGAGTCCGGGTCGAACACGTCGGCGACCCGTACGTCGAGCCGCTCGTGGGAGACCGGGAGGCGGGCGGGGTCGCGTACCGCCGCGGTCACGGTGTGGCCGCGCCGCAGGCCTCCTTCGACCAGCGCCCGCCCGATGCCGCCGGTCGCTCCGAGAATCGTCAATCGCATGGCGTACCACTTCCCGCTTGGTTGGTGAGTGTTTACTAACTTCCATGGTTAGTAAACACTCACTACTCTGTCAAGAGGCGACGGGAGGCAGGACTGTGACGTTCGACGAAAGTCCGGGGAGCCCGGCAGATTCAGCCGAGCCGGCAGCGCCGGCCGGGCCCGCCGGGTCACGCGGGCCGGCAG
>JBOGDG010000253.1:0-5424 GCA_050701655.1 Micromonosporaceae bacterium | reverse complement strand
GCGGGGCTCGCGGTGTTCGGACAGCTGCGGCGCGGGGCTCGGGCCGGTACGCCCGGGGCGGGCCACGCGGCGCCCCCGGATCCGGCGCGCGCGGAGTTCGTGCTCTCCAAGCTGCAGCTGCTGATCACCCGGCGGCTGGACGGCCTGCTGCAGGGCGACTATCTGGGGTTGCTGCCGGGGCCGGGCAGTGAGGCGGGGGAGGCCCGCGAGTACCGGGCGGGCGACGACGTACGCCGGATGGACTGGCCGGTCACCGCCCGCACCACGGTGCCGCACGTACGGCAGACCATCGCTGACCGGGAGCTGGAGACCTGGCTGGCGCTGGACCTGTCGGCCAGCCTGGACTTCGGCACCGCGACCTGTCTGAAGCGGGACCTGGCGATCGCCGCCGCGGCCGCGATCGCACATCTGACGGTACGGGGCGGCAACCGGATCGGCGCCGTGGTCGGCACCGGCGACGCGGTCCGCCGCATCCACGCCCACCAGGGACGCAAGGGCGCCCAGGCGTTGCTGCGCAGCGTCGCGCTGACCCCGCCGGCGGCCGGTGGCGGGCGTACCGATCTGGCGGCGCTGATCGACTCGCTGAACCGCCCGGTACGCCGGCGCGGCCTGGCGGTGGTGATCTCCGACTTCCTCGCCGACTCGGCGTGGGAGCGGCCGATGCGCAAGCTCGCGGTACGCCACGACGTGCTCGCGGTCGAGGTGGTGGATCCGCGTGAGCTGGAGCTGACCGGGGTCGGGGTGATGGAGTTCGCCGACCCCGAGACCGGTGCGGTGCACGAGATCGACACCTCCGACGCGAAACTGCGCGCGGCGTACGCCGAGCAGGCGGCGGCGCAGCGGGCGCAGATCGCGCGTGGGCTGCGGCGCGCCGGAGTGCCGCAGCTGCGACTGCGTACCGATTCCGACTGGTTGATCGACATCGTGCGCTTCGTCGCCGGGCAGCGGCACGCGCGTACCAGGGGGACCACCCGATGACGCACCCCACGAAGATGCTCGGCTCTGTGTCACGTTTCCGCGGGGGCGCCGCATGATCCGCTATCTCGCGCCGTGGTGGCTGCTGGCCGTACTGCCGGTGCTCGCCCTCGCAGGCCTGTACGTGTGGGTGCAGCTGCGCCGGCGTACCACCGCGGTGAAGTTCAGCAACCTGGAGCTGCTGCAGAAGATCGCGCCGAAGGGGCTGGGCTGGAAACGGCACGCGCCGGCGGTGGCGTTCCTGCTGGTGCTGCTGATCCTGGCGCTGGGGATGGCGCGGCCGTCGACCGACGTACAGGAGCCGATGGAGCGGGCCACCGTGGTGTTGGCGATCGACGTGTCACTGTCGATGATGGCCAAGGACGTGGAGCCGGACCGGTTCAACGCGGCGAAGGCGGCCGCGAAGGACTTCGTGAAGCAGCTGCCGGAGTCGTTCAACATCGGGCTCGTGGCGTTCTCCAAGTCGGCGAACGTGCTGGTCTCGCCCACCCGGGAACACGAGCGGGTACGGCAGTCGGTCGACACCCTGGAGCTGGGTGAGGGCACCGCCACCGGGGAGGCGGTGCTGGCGTCGCTGAAGGCGATCGAGTCGGTGCCGGCGGCGGGTGCCACGGCGCCGCCACCGGCCCGGATCGTGATGCTCTCCGACGGGTTCCGCACCTTCGGGCGCAGCATCGAGGAGGCCGGCTCCGCGGCGGCGGCGGCGAACGTACCGGTCTCCACGATCGCGTTCGGCACCGACGACGGCACGGTCGAGATCAACGACCAGACGGTACGGGTGCAGGTCGACCGGGACTCGCTGCAGCGGCTCGCCGACGACACCGGCGGGCAGGCGTACCAGGCGTACTCGTCGAAGGAGCTGAAGCAGGTCTACCAGGACATGGGCTCCTCGATCGGGCACCGTACGGCGGCCCGCGAGATCAGCCAGTGGTTCATCGGGGCGGCGCTGCTGCTGGCGTTCCTGGCCGCCGGCATGAGCCTGCTCTGGACTTCTCGGCTACCGTGACCGGCGCCGACCCCGGCTAACCGCTACCCGGCGGTACGGCTTAGTGTCCCCGGTGGCGACGTGATCAGCGGAAGGAGCGACCCGTGCCTCGTACGGTTCTGGTCACCGGCGGAAACCGGGGGATCGGTCTGGCGATCGCGAACGCGTTCGCGAAGCAGGGCGACAAGGTCGCGGTGACCCATCGGGGCAGCGAGGTGTCGGAAGGGCTGTTCGGCGTACGGTGCGACGTCACCGACCCGGAGCAGGTCGACGCCGCGTTCACCACGGTGGAGGCCGAGCTGGGGCCGGTGGAGGTGCTGGTCGCCAACGCCGGCATCACCGACGACACGCTGCTGCTGCGGATGAGCGAGGAGCAGTTCGGCCGGGTGATCGACACCAACCTGACCGGTGCGTTCCGGTGCGCGAAGCGGGCGGCGTCGAAGATGCTGCGAGCCCGCCGGGGACGGATCATCTTCATCTCCTCGGTGGTGGGGCTGAGCGGCGCGCCGGGGCAGGTCAACTACGCGGCGAGCAAGGCCGGGCTGGTCGGGATGGCCCGTTCCATCGCCCGCGAGCTGGGTTCGCGCAACATCACCGCGAACGTGGTGGCGCCCGGCCCGATCGAGACCGAGATGACCGCGCAGCTCACCGACAAGCGGCGCGAGGAGATCCTCGGCGGCGTACCGCTGGGGCGGTTCGCCAGCACCGACGAGGTGGCGGCCGTGGTGACCTGGCTGGCCGGCGACTCCGCCGGGTACGTCACCGGAGCGGTGATCCCGGTCGACGGCGGCCTCGGCATGGGCCACTGAGCACAGGAGGACTTCAGGATGGGTCTGCTGGACGGCAAGCGGCTGCTGATCACCGGGGTGATCACCGATCAGTCGATCGCGTTCTCGGTGGCGAAGTTGGCGCAGCAGGAGGGCGCCACGGTGGTGCTGACCGGCTTCGGTCGGATGTCGCTGGTGGAGCGGATCGCGAAGCGGCTGCCCGAGTCGGCGCCGGTGATCGAGCTGGACGTCACCAACGCGTCGCACCTGGAGGCGCTGGCCGACCAGGTGCGGGAGCACGTCGACGGGCTCGACGGCGTGGTGCACTCGATCGGCTTCGCGCCCGCGTCCTGCCTGGGCGGCGGTTTCCTCACCGCCCCGTGGGAGGACGTGGCGACCGCGCTGCACGTCTCGACGTACTCCCTGAAGTCCCTCGCGGTGGCGTGCCTGCCGCTGATGGGCAGCGGCGGCTCGATCGTCGGCTTCGACTTCGACGCCACCAAGGCCTGGCCGGTGTACGACTGGATGGGTGTGGCGAAGGCCGGGCTGGAGTCGACCTCCCGCTACCTGGCGCGTGAGCTGGGGCCGAAGGGGATCCGGGTCAACCTGGTGGCGGCCGGTCCGCTGCGCACCATGGCGGCGAAGAGCATCCCCGGGTTCGAACAGTTCGAGCAGGCGTGGACCGAGCGGGCGCCGCTGGGCTGGGAGCTGACCGACCCGGAGCCGGCGGCGCGAGGCTGCCTGGCGCTGCTGTCGGACTGGTTCCCCGCCACCACCGGCGAGATGGTGCACGTCGACGGCGGGTTCCACGCGATCGGGACGTGAGCCTCGCCGCCGGGTGACTGCCCACTCCCGGTTAGGTTTGACGGGTGTACGACGCCTTCCTGCTGCTCTCCTTCGGCGGCCCCGAGGGGCCCGACGACGTCATCCCGTTCCTGCAGAACGTGACCCGCGGCAGGGGAGTGCCGCCGGAGCGGCTCGCCGAGGTTGCCGAGCACTACCGGCACTTCGGCGGCGTGTCGCCGATCAACGACCAGAACCGCGCGCTGCTGGCGGCGCTGCGTACCGAGTTCGCCGCCGCCGGCATCGAGCTGCCGCTGTACTGGGGCAACCGCAACTGGCACCCGCTGCTCACCGACACGCTGCGGCGGATGCGCGCCGACGGGGTACGGCGCGCGCTGGCGTTCGTGACCAGCGCGTACGGGTCGTACTCGGCGTGCCGGCAGTACCTGGACGACATCGACGCGGCCCGTACCTCGCTGGGCGAGGGGGCGCCGGTGGTCGACAAGCTGCGGCACTTCCACGACCACCCCGGCTTCGTCGAGCCGCACGCCGACGCCGTCCGTGTCGCGCTGGCGACCCTGCCCGCCGGCGGCACCACCCGGCTGGTCTTCACCGCCCACTCGATCCCGACCTGGATGGCCGATACGGCCGGCCCGCAGGGCCACCGCTACACCGACCAGCTCGCGGAGACCGCGAGACTGGTGGCGGGGTTGGCGGCGCCGGGGCTGGCGTACGACCTGGTGTGGCAGAGCCGCTCCGGGCTGCCGCAGGTGCCGTGGCTGGAGCCGGATATCAACGACCACCTGCAACGGCTGGCGGGCGAAGGGGTCAGCGACGTGGTGGTGAGCCCGATCGGGTTTGTCAGCGACCACCTGGAAGTGATCTGGGATCTCGACAACGAGGCGGCCGACACCGCGAAGCGGCTGGGCCTCGGCTTCGCCCGCGCCGCCACGCCGGGCGTGGATCGCCGGTTCGCCGGTATGGTCCGCGAGCTGGTCACCGAGCGGCTCGACCGGTCCGCGCCGCGGCGCCGGCTCGGTGAGGTGCCGCTCTGGGACTCCTGCCCGGTGGACTGCTGCCGGCCCCCACAGCGGCCCCGGCCCGCCGAGCGGGTCGGCTGAGTCCCTAACTCGGCGCGACGCGGATTGTTCGTCGGCGTCCGCGCGGGCGACGAGGGCCCGCTGGGTGCCGGCTCGTCCCCGGCGGTCAGCCGGTCAGGTCGAGCGCGTCGACCGCCCCGGCGACCGCCTCCAGGGCGGTGTACCTGGGCCGGTAGCCGAGCAGCCGGCGGCCTTCTCCATGCCGCAGTGCGGGCTGTGACGCAGGTGCTCCAGGCTGATCTCGGCGTCCTCGTCGCTGACCGTGGTGGACCACTGCTCCCACGGCAGGTACGACAGCCGGGGCTCGTGGCCGTACCAGCCGTAGACCGCCTCGGCGTACCCGCCCAGCGTGACGGCGGTCGGGGCGACGGCGTGGAAGCTCTCGCCGACCGCGGCCGACCGGTTCGCCATCGCGGCGAGGAACACCCGCGCCACGTCGTCGGCGTGCACATGCTGCACCGTCTCCATACCGAGGTTCGGCAGCGCGAGCGGCTTCCCCGCTGCGATCGCGGCGAACACCGCCGGATTGACGTTGCCGACCGGGTTGACCGGCGCCCAGCCCGGGCCGGTGATGTGCCCGGGGTGCACCACCGTCGCCGGCAGGTCGCCGCGCCGGGCCTGGTCGAGCAGGTACGACTCGATCGCGGCCTTGGCGCGCCCGTACTCGCCGATCGGCCGGCGGGGCCGGTCCTCCGTGGTCGGCACCTCGGTGCTCGGCCCGTGCACCCAGATCGTGCCGCAGTGCAGGAACTGCCGCAGCCGGCCGCGCAGCGGCTCCACGAGCGCCCGGGCCTGCTGCTCGGTGAAGCAGATC
>JBOGDG010000252.1:0-5432 GCA_050701655.1 Micromonosporaceae bacterium | reverse complement strand
CGGCTGAGCCGGTAAGCAGCTCACGGCCCCGCGGGGTCACGGCCCCGCGCGGGTCACGGTGGCCGCGGCGTGCGGTGGTCAGCCGTTGAGGCCGCGGGCCCAGCTGTAGAGGTCCAGCACCGCGCAGGCGATCGGCACCACCGCGACCACCAGCAGTACGTCGAGGATGTCGGCGGTACGCCCCAGGTACGGCGACGGCGGCCGCCGGCTGTACGTCAGCCCCGCGCTGACCACCAGCCCGCCGACGCCGACCAGGCCGGAGACCATCGCGAACAGCTGGTACGCGGGCGAGACCACCGACCCGATACCGATCGTCAACAGGCTCAGCCCGAGCAGGCCGGCGACCAGCATCGGGATCCGGTGCCGGCCGCTGGGGAACAGCCGCGCCCGCAGCACCAGCGCCAGCGAGACCACGCCGGCGAGCAGCGGACCGTCGATGGTCGGCGAGAGCACCAGCACCACGTTGCAGAAGGTCACCACGATCGCGCCACCGAGCAGCAGACCGGAGAGCAGCTCGTCGGAGCGCACCACGGCGGCGTACACCGACTCCCGCTCGGGCACCGGCTCGTCGGCGATCAGCTCCTCCGGCTTCTGGGGCAGCGCCGGCACGGGCATCTTCCCGAGCCGCATCGCCAGCAACGGGAACGCCGGCACGAACGCCACCACGATGGCGACCACGACCGCGGCGACCCCGTGCGGCTCGTCGACGATGAAGCCGAGCAGCCCGGCGACCACGCCCAGCACGCCGATCAGCGCGCCGGCGGCGAAGATCCGGGTGTACTCCGCGATCCCGATGTAGCCCATCACCGCCGTGACCAGCAGCAGTGCCGAACCCACCAGCAGATGCGGGGCGCCGAAGTTGGTCAGCTTCTCCAGGCTCGGCCCGACCAGCCCCTCGTTGCTGGGGCCGAGCATCAGGAAGCCGCCGACGAACACGTACAGCAGGCCGACGCCGCCCACCACCGCACCCGCGACGGAGTCGGCGACCGCCCGGGACAGCAGGATGCCGATCACCACGAAGAGGAAGCCGAGCACCAGCGGCACCAGCCCCGGCAGGAACCACGGCGGGCCGGACCGCACCGCCAGCATCAGCGCGACCAGGAAGATCACGCTCGCGACGGTCAGCGAGGTGTAGCGGGTGGCGCGACCCGACCAGGCACGCCCGTACTTGCGGGCGCCGCCGGCGATCGCCTCGGCGATGTCGTCGTAGTCCATCTCGGGCCACTCGGTACGCCGCGCGACCAGGTGCAGCACCTCGCCGTCGCGTACGTTCTGCGCGCCGAGCGTACGGGCGGCGTCGAACGAGCCGCCGTCGGCGCGGCGCAGCATCCAGCCTCCGTGCTGCTCGCCGTCGTCGGCGATGCCCTCACCCGCGTGGCGCAGCAGCCCCGGCAACAGCTCGGCCAGCGGTACGTTCTCCGGCAGCGCCACGTCGATCCGGCGCTTCGGTGCCGCGATCGTGACCCGCGCCAGCCCAGTCCCCGCTTGCGTCGCCACCGGTCTACCGTCCTCCTGCACTAGTGTCGGCACCCGTACGGGCAGGGGCCGCCCGGACCCGCCCTGTCGCCCGCGGCTGTCAAGGTAGCAAGAGACTACCTACCATGAAGCAGGCAATGTCGGGGGCGCTCTGCGGCGTACTCGGGCATGGCTCCGGCTGTTGGACCTGAGGAGGCGCTGTGAGCACGGTGGTGGTGAAGCGGCCGTCCCGCCGTAACGGCCCTGAGCTGCCGTCCGGTGAGATGATGCTCGACCCGCCACCGGAGATCCCCGCGGCGGGCCAGAACCGGGCGTGGATGGCGACCATCACCATCCTGCCGATGATCTGTGGCGCGGCCGCGATGGCGCTGATGATGGGTGGCCGGTTCACCCAGGGCGACCCCGCCACCCGGATGTTCGGGTACGTGGTCGGCGGCCTGTTCGGCGCCTCGATGCTCGGCATGATGGCCACCCAGATCCTCACCCAGGGCAGCCAGCCCAACAAGAAAGAGATGATCGAGGCGCGGCGCGACTACATGCGCCGGCTGGCGCAGACCCGCCGCACCATCCGTACCAACATCCGCGACCAGCGGCAGGCGATGTTCTACCGGCACCCGGACCCGGCCTCGCTGTGGTCGACGGTGGAGAGCGTACGGCTGTGGGAGCGACGATCCTCCGACGGCGACTTCGGAGTGGTACGCGTCGGGCTCGGTCCACAGGAGGTGGCGACGCCGCTGGTGCCGCCCGATGTCAGACCGGTGGAAGACCTCGAGCCGGTCAGCGCCCAGGCGCTGAGACGGTTCGTGACCACGTACTCCCTGGTGCCCGACCTCCCGGTCGCGATGGCGTTGCGCGGATTCAGCCGGGTGTACGTGCAAGGCGAGGACCGTGAGGCGATCCGGTCGATGCTGCGGTGCACGCTGGCGCAGACCGCGGCCTTCCACGCTCCCGACGACATGCTGATCGCCATCTGCTGCGCTCCCGACCGGCGTGCCGAGTGGGAGTGGACGAAGTGGCTGCCGCACTCGATCCACCCGCTGAAGACCGACGCGCTCGGTCACCTGCGGCTGGTCGCCGGCCAGGTCACGGCGCTGGAGGCGATGCTCGACGACGTGCTCGCCAACCGGCCCCGGTTCAGCCCGACCGCGCCGCCGGTCGACGGCCCGCACATCACCGTGATCCTGGACGACGGCGACACCGCCGGCTCCGACCACATGATGACCGAGGGCGGCGTCGAGGGCGTCACCGTGATCGACATGACCAACCGGCCGCCGCGCGCCCTGGACCGCAACAGCCTGGTGCTGGAGATCGACGCGGACGGCAAGCTGCACAGTGCGACCATGGACGGCCGTGAGGAGGTCGGCAAGCCGGACACCATCAGCATCCCCGAGGTGGAGGCACTGGCCCGCCAGATGGCGCCGCTGCGGCTGTCGATGTCCTCCAGGGGCGACCAGCCGATGTCTGCCGAGCTGGGGCTCGCCGAGCTGCTGGACCTCGGCGACCCGCAGGAGCTGGACACCAACGTCACCTGGGTGGCGCGCCCCAACCGGGACAAGCTGCGGGTCCCGATCGGGCTCGGGCCGGACGGGATGTCGGTCGACCTGGACCTCAAGGAGTCCGCGCAGGACGGTATGGGTCCGCACGGTCTGCTGATCGGCGCCACCGGCTCCGGCAAGTCGGAGCTGCTGCGTACGTTGGTGCTGGCGCTGGCGGTGTCGCACAGCTCCGAGGTGCTCAACTTCGTACTGGTCGACTTCAAGGGCGGCGCCACCTTCACCACGCTGGACCGGCTGCCGCACACCAGCGCCGTGATCACCAACCTGGAAGACGAGCTGTCGCTGGTCGACCGGATGTTGGACGCGATCCAGGGCGAGCTGATCCGGCGCCAAGAGCTGCTGCGCAAGGCGGGCAACTACGCCTCGCAGCGCGACTACGAGAAGGCCCGCGCCGCCGGCGCCCCCCTCGCGCCGCTGCCGAGCCTGCTGATGATCTGTGACGAGTTCTCCGAGCTGCTGACCGCCAAGCCCGACTTCATCGACATGTTCGTGCAGATCGGCCGGGTGGGCCGGTCGCTCGGCGTACACCTGCTGCTGGCTTCGCAGCGGCTGGAGGAGGGCCGGCTGCGCGGCCTGGACACCCACCTGTCGTACCGGGTCGGGCTGCGTACGTTCTCGGCGATGGAGTCCCGGGTGGTGCTCGGGGTGCCGGACGCGTACGAGCTGCCCCGCGCCCCGGGTCACGGCTACATGAAGTTCGGCACCGAGGCGCTGGTGCGGTTCCGGGCGGCGTACGTCTCCGGGGCCTACCGCAAGTCGGCGAAGGCCGAGCGGCACGTCGGCTCCGACGACAGCGACCTGGTGCTCGACTACTCCACCCACTACCACGCGCCGAAGGTCACCGAGGAGAAGAAGAAGCAGGAGGTGCAGGTCGAAGAGGACGCCGACATCCTCAAGGAGACGCTCCTCGACGTGCTGGTCGGAAAGCTGGAAGGCAAGGGCGTACCGGCCCATCAGGTGTGGCTGCCGCCGCTGGCAGAGCCGCCCACCATGGACCAGCTGCTGCCACCGCTCACCAGCGACCCGCACCGCGGCCTCACGGTCAGCAACCCGGATCTGCACGGCGCGCTGCAGGCGGTCGGCGGCATCGTCGACAAGCCGTTCGAGCAGCGCCGCGACCTGCTGTGGGTGGATCTCGCCGGCGCCGCCGGCCACACCATCGTGGTGGGTGGCCCGCAGAGCGGTAAGAGCACCCTGCTGCGCGCCATGATCACCAGCCTCGCGCTGTCCCACACGCCGCGGGAGGCGCAGTTCTACTGCCTGGACTTCGGCGGCGGCGCCCTGATGGGGCTGCGGGGCCTGCCGCACGTCGGCGGGGTCGCCACCCGGCTGGACGTCAACGCGGTACGCCGTACCGTCGCCGAGGTCGCTTCGCTGATGGAGGCGCGCGAGCGGCTGTTCGCCGAGCACGGCATCGACGGCGTCGGTACGTACCGCCGGATGAAGCGGGAGGGGAAGTTCCCCGAGGACCCGTTCGGCGACATCTTCCTGGTGATCGACGGCTGGCTAACGATGCGGCAGGAGTTCGAGGATCTGGAGCCGGTGATCACGAAGATCGCCAACACCGGTCTGGGTTTCGGGGTCCACCTGCTGGGCTCCGCGAACCGGTGGATGGACATGCGTCCGGCCATCCGCGACCTGTTCGGCACCCGGCTCGAGCTGCGGCTCGGCGACCCCACCGACTCCGGGGTCAACCGGAAGGCCGCGATGAACGTACCCGAGGGTGCTCCCGGTCGGGGTCTGACGCCGGACGGGCTGCACTTCCTCTCCGGCGTACCGCGCATCGACGGCCAGCAGACCGCCGACGACCTGACCGAGGGCGTGGCGAAGCTGGTGCAGACGATCAGCAACGCGTGGAGCGGGCCTCCCGCGCCCCGGGTACGGCTGCTCCCGGCCCAGCTGGACTACGCGCAACTCCCCGCTCCGGCGGCCCAGACCCGGCCGGGCATCCCGATCGGTATCGCCGAGCACGATCTGCAGCCGGTGTACCTGGACTTCAACGCGGAGCCGCACCTGTTGCTGTTCGGCGACGTGGAGTGTGGCAAGAGCACCTTCCTGCGGATCCTGGGGCGCGGCATCGCCGAGCGGTACGCGCCGAACCAGGCGAAGATCATGGCGATCGACTACCGGCGCAGCCTGCTGGGTGCGATCAGCGAAGAGCACCGACTCGGGTACGGCACCTCCTCCGAGGTCACCGCTGAGATCATCGGCGAGGTCGCGAAGGTGATGAAGAAGCGGATCCCCGGCCCCGACATCACGCCGGAGCAGCTGCGCGCCCGCAACTGGTGGACCGGCCCCGATCTCTATGTGCTGATCGACGACTACGACATGGTGGCCGGCGCCGGCGGCAATCCGCTGCTGCCGCTGCAGGAGTTCATCCCGATGGGCCGCGACATCGGT
>JBOGDG010000251.1:0-5434 GCA_050701655.1 Micromonosporaceae bacterium | reverse complement strand
GGGCAACACGGCACCGAGCTGCTCTTCGAACGGCTGATCCCCGCGATGAACAGCGAGGAAGCCCCGGTGCCGCGGATCCGCAAGAGCCTCGACGCCTTCTTCTCCGCGATCGAGGAGCACCCGCACGTGTACCGGCTGCTGGCGCGGCGTACGTTCGCCGAGCGCCCGGCCGGGTCCGACATCGTCGCCCAGGACCTCGTCCCCCAGGACGTTGTGGCCCAGGACAAGGAGCTGATCGCGGCGGCGCTCGCGCGGCTGCTCGGCGACTACATGCGCAGCCTCAACCTCGACTCCGGCGCGGCTGAGCCGTGGGCGTACGGGCTGGTCGGGATGGTGCAGAGCACCGGCGAGTGGTGGCTGGAACGCCGTTCGATGAGCCGGGCGAGCGTGGTGGAGTACCTGACCCAGCTGATCTGGTCCGCGATCGACGGCATCACCCGGCAGCACGGCGTCGTGATCGATCCCAACCGACCGCTGGACCTCAACAAGGTGGTGCAGCTCTCCCGCGACCCGGTCAAGGAGCCCCGCGATGCCTGAACCCGGCGACTACACCGGCCCCGCGACGCTGCGGATCGAGGACGCCGAACTCCCGGTCGAGGTGACGCTGCGCGGCGTGTTCCAGCCGATCGACGGAAGGTTCCGGTGGTACGGGCGGATCGCGGCCGACCCCGCGCTCGACGCCCTGGTGGCCGGCCGCAGAACGGCGGCGACCATCCGTACCCCACTGGGCGACGCGGCAGGCGACGTCTCCGACCAGGACACCTGGGGTCGCTACCGGATCATGGGCACCGGCACTCCGCCGTTCCCGGCCGACGACCCGCAGCAGCCGGGCGTCGGGACCTGAGGCGGCGCGGCCTAGAGCTTGTACTCCTTGAGCAGGCCGCGGCTGATGATCGTCTTCTGGATCTCCGAGGTGCCCTCGCCGATCAGCAGGAACGGGGCTTCCCGCATCAACCGCTCGATCTCGTACTCCTTGGAGTAGCCGTAGCCGCCGTGGATCCGGAACGACTCCTGGGTCACCTCGGCGCAGTACTCACTGGCGAGCAACTTCGCCATGCCGGCCTCCACGTCGTTGCGCTGGCCGGAGTCCTTGAGCCGAGCGGCGTTGACCATCAGCGCGTGCGCGGCCTCGATCTTCGTACCCATCTCGGCCAGCTTGAATGCGATCGCCTGGTGGCCGGCCAGCTTGCTGCCGAACGTCTCCCGCTGCTGGGCGTACGCCGCCGCCAGCTCGAAGGCGCGCAGCATGATGCCGCAGGCGCGGGCCGCCACGTTGACCCGGCCCACCTCGATGCCGTCCATCATCTGGTAGAAGCCGCGGCCCACGCCGACCTCGGGGCCGCCCAGCACCGCCGACGCGGGCACCCGGTGGTCTTCGAGGATCATCTCGGTGGTCTCGACGCCCTTGTAGCCCATCTTGTCGATCTTGCCGGGGATGGTCAGCCCGGGCGCGGTCTCGCCGAAGCCGGACTCCTTCTCCAGCAGGAACGTGGTCATGTTCTTGTAGACCGAGTCGGCGCCGGTGTCGGTCTTCATCAGCGTCGCCACGATCGCGGACTGGCCACCGTTGGTGAGCCACATCTTCTGTCCGTTGAGGACGTACCCGGCGTCAGCCCCAGTGCCGTCGGACACCGCCTTGGCGCGGATCGCCGCCACGTCCGAGCCGCATCCCGGCTCCGACATCGAGAACGCGCCGCGCGCCTCACCCGTGACCATGCGAGGCAGCAGCCGCTGCTTCTGCTCCTCGGAGCCGTGTTGCGAGATCAGGTACGCCACGATGAAGTGTGTGTTGACGATCCCCGACACGCTCATCCAGCCCCGGGACAGCTCCTCGACCACCAGGGCGTACGTCAGCAGCGACTCGCCGAGCCCGCCGTACTCCTCGGAGATGGTCAGGCCGAACAGCCCCATCTCCTTCATCCCCTCGAGGATGTCGCTCGGGTACTCGTCGGCGTGCTCCAGCCGCTGCGCGTTGGGGATGATCTCCTTGTCCACGAACGTCCGTACCGTGGACAGGATCTCCTGCTGAATGTCGGTCAGGCCGTGAGTGACGGCAAGGCGGGCCATGTCTGCTCCTCAGCACTTCCCTCAGTGCGGTCGTAGCACGCGAAAGTTACCGGCCAGTATCACCGCCGGTCGCGCGCCTGAACAGCCGTTCAGGCTGTGAACAAGTCCACGCTAGCGGTAACGGGCCTCGCGGACACTGTTGCCACCATCCACAACCAGCATCTGGCCCGTGATGTACGACGCGGCCGGCGTACACAGGAACGACACCACCGCCGCCACCTCGTCGGGCGTACCGGGCCGGCCCATCGGGGTCTCCAGGCCGTGCTTGAGCTCGGAGAGGGTCGACGAACCGGTGTGGATGATGCCGGGCGCCACCGCGTTGACGGTCACGTTGTCGGCGATCAGCTCCATCGCGAGCGCGCGGGTGAGCCCCACCACGCCCGCCTTCGCCGCCGCGTACGCCGCCTCGGTCGGCATCGCGTTCACCGGGCCCGCGGTGGCGGCGATGTTGACCACCCGGCCCCAGCCGCGCTCGGCCATCCCCTCCACGAACAGCCGGGAGACCAGGAAGCCGGTGGTGAGGTTGCGGTCGATCTCGGCGCGCCACTCGTCCAGCCCGAGCTGCGCCACCGGGCGGAACACCTCGGGGCTGGTCTTGCTGGCCAGACCGGCGTTGTTGACCACCACGTCGACCCCACCGAACTGGTCGACCAGCGCGTCACCCAGCGCGCCCACCTCGGACTCGTCGGTCAGGTCGGCGACGTATCCGGTGGCGTCGAGCTCGCCGGCACGTTCGTGGATCCGGCGGGTGGTGGAGACCACCGCGACGCTGGCGCCCAGCCCGCGCAGCCGGCGCGCGGTGGCGTACCCGATGCCGTCCGTACTGCCGGCGCCGGTCACCAGCGCGACCTTGCCGTCCAGCCGATCCGACTTGGACTGCGGGAACTCCTGTGACCCGCCGCTGACCGCCGGAGCCTGCTGAGTCGACGTCTTGGATGTGCTCACCATGCTGCGATCCTGCCTGTTCGCTCGGTAGCGGGCAACGCACGCGCCCGCGTGTGTGGCTCCCAATCCGTAAACTCTGCGCTAGTCAAGAGCCAGGAGGACCGGTGTCCTATCCCCCACCGCCACCACCGCCCAACTACCCGGGCGGGCAGTCCACGTACCTGCCGTACGGCGGCGGGTACTACCACCAGCCGCGCGGCACCAACGGGATGGCGGTCGCGTCGCTGGTCATCTCCTGCGTCTCCTTCTTCATCTGCGCGCCGGTCGCGGTGGTGGGCGCGATCCTGGGCCACATCGCCCGCAACCAGATCCGGGACTCCGGCGAGGACGGCGACGGCGTGGCGCTGGCCGGGATCATCATCGGCTGGATCGTGTTCGGCCTCGTCCTGGCCGCCGTGGCCTTCTACGTCCTGGTCTTCGTGCTGGTGGCGGCCAACGAGTCGAACTACTGACGTACCCCGCCGGGTCGGCCAGCCACCGCGCGGGCCCGGCCAGCCGCAGCGCCGGCCAGCCCTCCGGGCCGGTCAGGCCTCCGGCGGGGTGAAGGTCGACGTACGTTGCATCCCGCCGGCGCGGCCCTTCGCGGCGATCACCAGCGCCATCTTGCGGGAGGCCTCGTCGATCATCTCGTCGCCGAGCATCACCGCGCCGAGCTTCCCACCCGCCTCGGAGGTGTAGTAGTCGTACGCGTCGAGGATCAGCTCGGCGTGGTCGTAGTCCTCCTGCTTCGGGGAGTAGACCTCGTTCGCCGCGTCGATCTGACTGGGGTGCAGCACCCACTTGCCGTCCAGCCCGAGCGCGGCGGAGCGGCCGGCCACCCGGCGGAAGCCGTCCACGTCGCGGATCTGCAGGTACGGGCCGTCGATCGCCTGCAGGTCGTGCGCCCGCGCCGCCATCAGGATCCGCATCAGGATGTAGTGGTACGCGTCGCCGACGTCGTACCCGGGCGGCTGCTCCCCCACCACCAGGGACTTCATGTTGATCGAGGCCATGAAGTCGGCGGGGCCGAAGATGATCGTCTCGGTACGCGGCGACGCGGTGGCGATCTCGTCCACGTTGACCAGCCCGAGCGCGTTCTCGATCTGCGCCTCGATGCCGATACCGCCGACCGGAAGGCCGTTGGTCTTCTCGATCTGGGTCAGCAGCATGTCGAGCCACTGCACCTGCGCCGCGGTCTGCACCTTCGGCAGCATGATGCAGTCGAGGTTGCCGCCGGCACCCTCCACGACCTCGATCGCGTCCTGGTACGTCCACTGCGTAGTCAGGTCGTTGACGCGTACCACCCGTACCTTGCCGGTCCAGTCGCCGTCGTTGAGGGCGGCGACGACGTTCTTCCGCGCTTCCGGCTTGGCCAGCGGCGCCACCGAGTCCTCCAGGTCGAGGAACACCTGGTCGGCTGGCAGCCCCTGGGCCTTGCCGAGCATCTTCGTGCTCGAACCGGGCACCGCGAGACAGGAACGTCGGGGACGGGCGACAGTGGGCATATCGGGCTCCGTTCCGGCAGGCTGTGGGATGAGCGGGGCTGACGCCCCGAGGCAGTACCGGCGAGTATCTGGTGTGTGTCAGCTAATCACGAGGAGGGGTCGCAGGCTGTGGGAGATCTCACCGGCCGGGTCGTGGTGGTAACCGGCGCCAGCTCCGGGATCGGACTGGCGGCCGCCGAGCAGCTCGCCCGCCAGGGCCACCAGCTGGCGATCGCCGGCCGCGATCCGGGACGGCTCGCCGCCGCGGTGGAGCGGGTACGGGAAGCCGGCGGGCGTACCCCCGATGCGTACCGGGCCGACTTCGCGGTGCTGGACGAGGTACGCGAGCTGGGCAAGAAGCTGCGGGACGCGTACCCCCGGATCGACGTACTGGCGAACAACGCCGGGCTGATGTCGCACCACCGGTCGATGACGGTCGACGGCTTCGAGCTGACCATGCAGGTAAACCACCTCGCCGGGTTCCTGCTGGCGCACCTGCTGCTGGACAGCATGCCGACCGGAGCCCGCCTGATCACCACCGCCTCCAGCGCCGCCAGATTCGGCGAGCTGGACCCCGGCGATCTGTCCGGCTCCCGGCACCGGTACCACCGGTGGCAGGCGTACGGGTCGAGCAAGCAGGCGAATCTGCTGTTCACCGCGGAGGCGGCGCGGCGCTGGTCGACCCGCGGGATCGTCGCCACGTGCTTTCACCCCGGTTCGGTGAGTACCCGGTTCGGCCGCGGCAATCCGCTCATCGAAGCTGGGCTGCGGCTGCCGGTGTTCCAGTCGCCGCAGTCCGGCGCCGACACGCTGGTGTGGCTGGTCGAGGAGGCCGGCACCGAGTCCGGCGGGTACTACCGGCGGCGGCGCGCCCGGACGCCGTACCGGTCGGCGCGGGACCCACGGGTCGCGCACCGACTCTGGGACGCCTCCGCCGAGGCGGTCGGGCTGCCCTGAGC
>JBOGDG010000250.1:0-5440 GCA_050701655.1 Micromonosporaceae bacterium | reverse complement strand
CCACCGAGGGCCACATCGCTGGCCGGGTAACCGTCGACGGTACGGCCCTGGACCAGGCCACCGTGATCCTGCAACCACTGAGCGGACACAACGAGGTGCAGCGGCGGCTCGCCGACGGCGACGGCTGGTACGGCTTCGTACACCTGAAACCGGGCCGCTACCTGGTGCGGGTCGAACGCCCCGACGGCACCGCCGGCAACCTGGCACGGGTGGTCGAGGTGACGGCCGGCGAGATCAGCACCGCCGACCTGACCCTCGGCCGAGCCGGCTGACCTGTCATGCGGCCGCGCTGGCCGATCACGGCCTGCGCGGTCCGCGGTACGGGAGCGTCTCGCGGTACACCACGCTGGTCGTGGTGCTGCCGAACTGGGCGAGGTCGTCGCAGACCTCCTCAAGGTGCCCCATCGAGGTCGCGGCGACCCGCAGCGTGTAGCAGTCGTCGCCGGTGGTACGCAGGCACTCCAGGATCTCGGGGCGGTCCCCGAGCAGCCGGTGCAGCGGCTGATGCCGGCTGCCGGGGTACTTCAGGCGTACCAGGGCGACGATGCTGAAGCCGAGCTTCTCCAGGTCGACGCGGGCCCCGTACCCGGTGATCACGCCGATTGCCTCCAGCCGCCTGACCCGCTCCGTGGTCGCGGACGCGCTCAGCGCGACCCGGCGCCCCAACTCGGTGAGGGGCAGCCGGCCGTCACTCTGCAGGGCATCGACGATCGCCCAGTCCGTCGCGTCGAGATCCTCGGCCATCTCGCCAACATACCGGCAGATCCACGCCGGATACGTGCAGCCACCGTGAGGAAGTCGTTCCAACGGGGTACCGGCCGTCTAGGGTTGGTCCGGTGCGGATCGGTGTGAACGTCCCCAACTTCGGCCCCGGTGCCGAGCCTGAGCTCCTCCTGCAGTGGGCGCGGGTGATCGAAGGGCTGGGTCTGGACCTGCTCATGCTCTCCGACCACGTGGCGGTCACCCCGGACGTGGCGGCGCAGTACCCGGCCCCGTTCTACGAACCGTTCACCACGCTGGCCTGGCTCGCCGGCCACACCAGCCGGGTACGGCTCGGCACCACCGTGCTGGTGATGCCGTACCGGCATCCGCTGCTGACCGCGCGGATGGCGGCGAACCTGAACCGGCTCAGCGATGGCCGGCTGGTGCTCGGCGTCGGTGTCGGCTGGGCCCGCCAGGAGTACGAGGCGCTCGGTGTCGACTTCCACCGGCGCGGCGCTCTGACCGACGAGTACCTGCACGCGGTACGCGAAGCGTGGCGGAACGAGGACGACTACCGCTCCGGGGGCATCCCGATCTGGGTCGGCGGCAACAGCGACGCCGGCATCCGCCGGGCGGTCCGGTTCGGTACGCCGTGGCACCCGCTCCGGTTCCGTACCGACTGGCTGGACGGCGCGCTGGAACGCCTGAAAGCGGCCGCCGGCGGTGCGGTGCCCGGGTTCGTACCGCGGATCGTGCTGCGGCTCACGGACACCCCGGTCGCCGGCCCGGAGCGGCTCGCCGGGGAGGGCACCCTGGACCAGGTCGTCGGCGATCTGGAACGGCTCCGGATGCTCGGCGCGGAGACCGTCGTGCTCGACCCGTACGATGGCGACCCGGCAAGCACCGGTCGCCCCGAGGTCGCCTGGCAGGCGCTCGCCACGGTCACCGCAGCCTGGCGTCGTACCACTGAGGAGGGCTGATGACACCCGAGGACGAGAGCTACCTGCGGCGCGCGATCGGGATCGCGACCAAAGCGCGGGAGGCCGGTGAGCGGCCGTTCGGGTCGCTGCTGGTCGGGCCGGGCGGCGTACTCGCCGAGGACCACACACCGCCAACAGCGAACGCGACATCACCGCCCACCCGGAGCTGAAGCTGGCCAGGTGGGCCGCCCGGGAGCTCGACCCCGACACCGCGGCGGCCACCACCATGTACACCAGTTGCCAGCCGTGCGGCATGTGCGCCGTCGCCATCGAACGTTCCGGCCTCGGCCGCGTCGTGTACGCCATCTCCGCCGAGCAGCTCACCCGGGAGATCAACCCCCCGATGCCCACCCCGTCCCCCCGGGTCCGGTACGAAGGCCCCGCGCTGTTCGCCGAGGCCCGCGTACCCCTGGACGGCTTCTACAGCTAGCGGGGCGACCCGGGTCGGGGCTTGATCCGGTAGAGCGACGGCCAGTTCTTCCCGGTGACCAGCAGGTCGTCACTTCCCGGGATCGCGGCGATGCCGTTGAGCACTCCCCGGGAGTGCCGCTGTCCGATGTGGACCAGGTCGGTGACCCGGCCGGTGTGCAGGTCGATCCGGACGATGTGGTCGCGTTCGAACACGTTGGCCCAGACGTGGCCGTCGCCGCATTCCAGCTCGTTCAACCGGTCCAGCCGGTCGCCGCCGACGGTCACCGTCACGCTGCCCGTCTCGGCGAACGTGACCGGGTCGCGCAGCGTCAACTCGGCGCTGCCGTCGCTCATCACAAGCCGGTCCGCAGACTCCTGATGGCAGATCCCCCAGCCCTCGCCGTCGACCTCGACCTGGCGCCGTACCTCCAGGGAGGAACGGTCCCGCAGCACGGCGATGTGGTTGCGCCACGTCAGTTGCCAGATGCCGGCGCCGGTGACGGTCAGACCCTCGCCGAACCAGTCTCCGGGCAGCCTGGAGCGCCGGCTGACCGTACCGGTCTCCACATCGGACACGGAGATCCAGGAGGTCCCGTAGCCGCCGGTGCTCTCGTACAGGTGTCCGTCGTGGATCTCCAGGCCCTGGGTGAACGCGTCCCGGTCGTGCGGGTACGTGGCGACCACGGTCGCGTCCCACTCCCGGGGCGCCTGGCCGGCTGACGGTGCGCCGCCGGTGCATGCGGCCAGGACCAGCATCAGGACCCAGACCCAGGACCAGGGTGCGCCCCCGGCCAGGTGATGGGTCCTGACGGTGATCGTTGCTCGGCCTATCCCGGAATTATCCCCCGGAACGCAGGACGACCCGGCGAGCTCCGGGATCAGGACGCGCAGACCCCGGTGTTGCTCCACGGGTAGTAGCCGGTCGGCCAGGAGCCGCGCGCCAGGTGCTTGTCCAGGTAGTAGTACCAGACGAAGGAGATCTTGGCGTAGCCGCAGTCGCTCGGGTGTACGTGGTCGGAGAAGTCCTTCGCCTTGGTGCCCACGATGTGTTGCGGCACCAGGTGCACCCTGCTGTCCTTGCTCTTCACAACCCCGGGGATGGCCTTGTTGTACGCGTCCACGAAAGGCTTGTTGGCCGGGTCGCGGAACTGCGGAATCGTCGCGACGAAGATTCGCGCGGTGGGCCGGGCGGCGCGGATCTTGTCGATCATCGCGGAGAGTCGCCTGGGCGCGTTCGGCAGGTCGTACCGTTGCCCGATGTCGTTGGTGCCGGCCATCAGCAGGACGACCTGCGGCTGGTACGTGGCCATCCAGCGGGAGACGTTCGCCGAGAGCTGGTCGATGCGGAAGCCGCTGTGGCCTTCGTGGTTGTTGTCCCCCATCGTGCCCTTGCCATTGCACTTCCACTCGTCCCAGCTGGGCCGGGGGCAGCTGCCGACGAAGTTGACGTTCATGCCGACCTTGCGAAGCCGAACCCAGAGGTCCTTGCGGTAGCCATCCACCACCACCGGCGTACCGTTCTTCACGGTGTAGCCCCAGGTCAGCGAGTCCCCCAGCGGCATCACGTTGACGAAGGACTCGGCCGTTCGTACGGCTTGGCGGACCTGGACCGTGTCGGCACCGACGGTCGGCGCCGCCGCGAGGGTCACCACACCAGCGGCGACAAACGCCAGTACCGCTACCAGTCGTCTCCGGTTCACTGTCGGGGCTCCAAAGTGCTGCGTGGGCGTACCTGGTCCGGGCCAGGGTACGGTCGGCCCGCTCACAATTCGCTCACACGTAGCTCAACGGAGCTCGGCAAGACTCCGGTGTACGTCCCGCAGCGCCGGGTAGAGGTCGCGGTAGATCCGGTACCGGCGCTGGTAGTCGGCGTGGCGGGAGGGGTCCGGCGCGATCCGTTCGGTGACGGCGTAGCGCCGGCGTACCACCTCCACCAGGTCGGCGACGAGGCCGACGCCGGCGGCGGCGACCAGAGCGGTGCCGACCGGGGCCCCCAGCGAGTGGGACGGCAGCTCCACCGGCAGGCCGGTCACGTCGGCCTTGATCTGGTTCCAGGTACGGCCCCGCGCGCCGCCCCCGACGATCCGCAACGCCGCCGGTTTCAGCCCCATCGCGGCCAGCTCCGCCACGTTGTGGGCGAGGCCGTACGCGGTGCCTTCCAGGATGGCGCGTACCAGGTCGGCGCGGGTGGTGGACATCGACAGCCCGACGACGGCGCCGCGGGCGTCGCTGTCCCAGATCGGGGAACGTTCCCCCAGGAAGTACGGCAGCATCAGCAGGCCGCCGCTGCCCGGCGAGGCGGTGCCGGCCAGGGCGTCGAGGGCCGCGAAGTCACCGTCCTCCAGTCCGCTGCCGAACTCGTCCCGGAACCAGCGGAGGATCCCGCCGGTGGCGACCATCGAGCCGAACACCAGGTGGTGGCCCGGCACCGGGTACGGCATCACGCTCAGCGCGCCGGTGGTCTGCCGCGCCACGTCGGCCTTCACCGCCGCGTTCACCACGGTGGACTGGCCGGTCATCTCACACACGTCGCCGTGCGCCACGACACCGGACTCCAGGCTCGCCGCGACGCCGTCGACCAGACCGGCGATCACCGGCGTACCGGCGGCGAGACCGGTCGCCGGCGCGGCTGCGGGGCTGACCATGCCGACCACGGTGGACGGGTCGGACAACGGCGGCAGCCAGGTCGGGGGTACGCCCCACAGCTCGGCCAGCTCGCCGGACCAGCCGTCCGCGTCCAGGTCGTTGAGCAGCGACAACCCGGCGTGCCCGGTGTCGGCGGTGACGACGCCGGTGAGGCGGTGCGTCACGTACCCGTTCGCCATCAGGAACGTCGACGCCCGGCGCGCCAACGACGGGTCGGTACGCAGCAGCCAGGCCAGCTTCGGCGCCGCGTAGTACGGGTCCAGCCGGTTGCCGGTCAGTGCCACCACTCGGGCACCCTCAGCGGTACGCAACGCGCACTCGGCCTGGCCCCGCCGGTCCATCCAGAGCAGCGCCGGGCCGAGCGGCCGGCCGTCGCCGTCCAGCAGCACCACGCTCGGGGCCTGACTGCTCACCCCGACCGCCGCCACGTCCGGCGCCGCGACCCCCGCCTGCTCCAGGGCGGCGGCGATGCAGCGGGCAGACGCGCCCCACCAGTCGTCCGGGTTCTGCTCGGCGCCGTTGCCGGGGAGGTACCGGGTCGGGTACTCCTCGCGGGCCTCGCCGCGTACCCGCCAGGCGTCGTCGACCACGACCGCCTTCGCCGAGGTGGTGCCGACGTCGACCCCGACCACGTACGGGCCGGTCATCCGGGCTCCGCGCGGGCGGCGGACCGGGCCGCCACCGCGTCGGCGTCGGTGAGC
>JBOGDG010000249.1:0-5443 GCA_050701655.1 Micromonosporaceae bacterium | reverse complement strand
AGGCCGCCCCGGGCGGGGCGGCCTCGAGCCAGGACAGGAAACCGTTGAGGGCACTCTGACGCATCGCGATGTCGAGTTGGCCGTCTTTGGTGGCACAGCGGAGCACGATGCAGTCGTCGGGTAACGCCAGCCGCTCCATCTCGTCGGGGGCGCGGCGGGAGCGTACCTCCACGTCGGCGCGGCCGAGCACGTACCGGGGGCGGAGCGAGAGGCTGAAGATGCGGTGCCATCGCAGCTGGTCACCGGCGAACCGGCCCAGCCCGGGCGCCCAGCCGCGGCTGCGGTAGCGCGTCGAGAGCCGTACGTTCATCACGATCGCGCCGCCACCCATGACGATCAGGGCACGGCGCGCCAACATCAACGCCAGGATCCCGAACAGCGTGAGGACGCCGATCCCCATGGCTGCGAGGAACCCCATCGGCGTCTCGTCTCCGCGCTAGCTGGTCGCTGCCGCGGCGGGCTCACACGACTCGGCGAGCACCGTGACACCGTTGCGGTCCACGGAGAGGAATCCGCCGTTCACGGTGTACGCGAGCTCCTCGCCGTCGAGCTGCTTGATCCGTACGGTGCCCGGATCGGCGAGCTGACCGAGCAGCGGCGCGTGGCCGGCGAGCACCCCGAGCTCACCCTCGGTAGTCCGCGCGAACACCGCCTCGGCTTCGCCGGACCACACCATCGCCTCGACCGCGACGACCTCGACATGCAGCTGACTCGCCACCTGAACCCCTATGAGCCTCGGACGGAATGTCGCCGAGTGTAGCGGCATCCGGGGCCCCGTCACCGCGTGGGTCCACTCTTTGTGACAACGCTGAGGTTGCCGCCGCCGAGCGCCCCGCCGGGCCGCCCGATACCGGCCTCAGACGTGGGCCACACCACCGCCGGCGGCCATCGCCGCAGCCACCGTACGGCACATCTCGCGCCAGGCTTCGTCGCTCCGCACCGGCAGTACGTCGTCCCACAGTGGCAGGCAGGTGCCGCGCAGCTGCATCATCCCTGCTGGCCGCGCGAAGAACCACAGGTGCAGGTGCGCGCCCCCGTCGCCCCACTTGTTGAGGTGCACCCGGCCGACGCCGTCCAGACTGGAGATCGCCCGCTCCACCCGCTGGATCATCGGCCCCAGCCGCGCCGCCAGGTCGGGTGGCAGATCCGCCATGTCATGGTGCGCTCTGGGTTCCAGAATCAACACGGAAGGTAACGCCCGGGGCTCCAGTGATTTCAGCCGCCAGTGCTCGTCGGTCCAGACACACGCGTCGTCGGCGGTAGCGCAGGAGACACACTCCCGGCCAGCTTCCCCGTACCGCGGAGGTTCCGGGAGTACGGGCGCCTCCAGCACCTTCACCCGGATGTCGCCCTCGAACGGGAAGATCTCCCAACCGGCGATACCGTCCGCGGGGAACGGGATGCGCTCCCCGATCGGCAGTGCCTTGACGTACTCGCTCGGCTCCACGCCCACTCCTCGGCCTGGTGACGGCGAAGGCCGGCCCCGACGTGGCGTCGGCGGCCGGCCCTCGTACCCGGAAGAAAGGGTTAGCTCTTCATCAGTTCGTGCGCGTTGCGCTCCAGGTCTTCCAGGCCACCACACATGAAGAAGGCCTGCTCGGGGAAGTGGTCGTACTCGCCCTCGCTGAGCTTCTTGAACGCCTCGACGGTCTCCTTGACCGGCACGAACGAGCCGTCCATGCCGGTGAACGCCTTCGCCGCGAAGGTGTTCTGCGACAGGAACCGCTCGATCCGGCGGGCCCGGTTGACGGTCACCTTGTCCTCTTCGGACAGCTCGTCCAGACCGAGGATGGCGATGATGTCCTGCAGGTCCTTGTAGCGCTGCAGGATCTCCTTCACGGTCTGCGCCACCCGGTAGTGCTCCTCGCCGACGTACTGGGCGGCGAGAATCCGGGAGGTGGAGGCCAGCGGGTCCACCGCCGGGTAGATGCCCTTGTCGGAGATCGACCGCTCCAGGTTGGTGGTCGCGTCCAGGTGGGCGAAGGTGGTGGCCGGCGCCGGGTCGGTGTAGTCGTCGGCGGGCACGTAGATCGCCTGCAGCGAGGTGATCGCCCTACCGCGTACGGAGGTGATCCGCTCCTGCAGCTCGCCCATCTCGTCGGCCAGCGTCGGCTGGTAGCCCACCGCGGACGGCATCCGGCCCAGCAGGGTGGACACCTCGGAGCCGGCCTGAGTGAACCGGAAGATGTTGTCGATGAAGAGCAGCACCTCCTGGTTCTGTACGTCCCGGAAGTACTCGGCCATGGTCAGTGCGGCGAGCGCGACCCGCAGCCGGGTGCCCGGCGGCTCGTCCATCTGACCGAAGACCAGCGCGGTCTGCTTGAGTACGTCGATCTCGGTCATCTCGTGGATCAGGTCGTTGCCCTCACGGGTACGCTCCCCGACCCCCGCGAACACCGACGTACCGCCGAAGTTCTGGGCGACCCGGATGATCATCTCCTGGATCAGCACCGTCTTGCCCACACCGGCGCCGCCGAACAGGCCGATCTTGCCACCCTTCACGTACGGGGTGAGCAGGTCGAGCACCTTGATGCCGGTCTCCAGCATCTCGGTCTTGGACTCCAGGTCCCGGAAAGCCGGCGCCTTGCGGTGGATCCCCCAGCGGTCCTTGATCTCCAGGCTCTCGCCCTCGGAGAGGTTGAGGCAGTCGCCGATCACGTTGAACACGTGACCCTTGGTGACGTCGCCGACCGGCACCGAGATCGGCTCGCCGCTGTCGCGCACCTCGGCACCCCGTACCAGACCGTCGGTGGGGCGCATCGAGATCGCCCGCACCAGGTTGTCGCCGAGGTGCAGCGCGACTTCCAGGGTGATCTCCTGCTTGCCGGCCGACAGCTCGATGTCGACCTTCAGGGCGTTGAAGATCCCGGGCATCGCGTCGCGCGGGAACTCCACGTCGACCACGGCGCCGATCACTCGTACCACCCGGCCGACGGCGGCCTCGGTCTCGGTCTTCTCGATAGCGGTAGTCATCACTCTTCACTTCCTGCCGCAGCCAGCGCGTCCGCGCCACCGACAATCTCGCTGATCTCCTGGGTGATCGCGGCCTGCCGTGCCGCGTTCATCTCCCGCGAAAGGTTCTGGATCATCTCCTCGGCGTTGTCGGTGGCGCTCTTCATCGCCCTCCGACGTGCCGCCGACTCGCTCGCCGCGGCGTCCAGCAGTGCCGCGTAGATCCGGGTGTTGATGTAACGCGGGAGCAGTGCCGCCAGCAGCTCTTCAGCGTCTGGCTCGAAATCGTACGCCGGCAGCGGCCCGGTGATCTCCTCCTCGGAGACCTCCTCGACCTCCATCGGCGCCACCTGCTTCGCCACCGCCTCCTGGCTCATCATCGTCTTGAACTGCGTGTAGACGATGTGCAGCTCGTCGATGCCGAGGACACCGTCGGCGCCGGCCCCCTCGTCGGTGTCGTCCGCGCCGTGCTCCAGCGCGGCCAGCAGGCTGTCACCGGCCTCCCGGGCGTTGATGAAGCCGGGCTGCTCGGAGAAGCCGGTCCAGCTCTCCTCGATCGCCCGCTCCCGGAACCGGTAGTACCCCAGCCCCTTGCGGCCGATCACGTACAGCACCGGCTGCTTGCCGTCCTCCCGCAGCCGGGAGATCAACTCCTCGGCGGTACGCAGCACGTTGGCGTTGTAGCCGCCGCACATGCCGCGGTCACTGGTCACCACCAGCACCGCCGCCCGGCGTACCACCTCGCGGGCCTGCAGCAGCGGGTGATCCAGGTTGGCGGTGGACGCCAGCGCGGTGAGCACGTTGGTGACCGCCTCCGCGTACGGCTTGGAGGCCTCCACCCGCGCCTGCGCCTTACTGATGCGACTGGTCGCGATCAGCTCCTGCGCCTTGGTGATCTTCTTGATCGAGCGGGTCGAGGCGATCCGCCGGCGAAGAATCCGTATCTGTGCACCCACGACGTCCCTCGGCTACTTCTTCGGCGGTGCGGGCCGGACGCGACGAACCTTTTCCTTGGCCTCTTTCTCGGCGGCCATCGCCTCGGCCTCGGGCTCGTTGACGACGATCTTGCCCTCGTCGGCGAGGAACATCTGCTTGAAGGTGTTCAGCGCCGACTCGAGGGTCTCCGACACGTCGTCGGAAAGCTTGCCGGAGGAGGAGATGTCGCTCAGCACCGCGGCGTGCTTGTGCCGCAGGTAGCCGAGGAACTCCTGCTCGAAGCGCCGGATCTCGCCCACCGGTACGTCATCGAGCCGGCCGGTCGTACCGGCCCAGACCGAGACCACCTGCTCCTGCACCGGGTAGGGCGAGCCCTCCGGCTGCTTGAGCAGCTCGGTGAGCCGGGCACCCCGGTCCAGCTGCGCCCGGGACGCCTTGTCCAGGTCGGAGGCGAACGCCGCGAACGCCTCCAGCTCCCGGAACTGCGCCAGGTCCAGCTTGAGCCGGCCGGAGACCGTCTTCATCGCCTTCACCTGGGCGGCGCCACCGACCCGGGACACCGAGGTGCCGACGTGGATCGCGGGGCGTACGCCGGAGTGGAACAGGTCGGTCACCAGGTAGATCTGGCCGTCGGTGATCGAGATGACGTTGGTCGGGATGTACGCGGAGATGTCACCGGCCTTGGTCTCGATGATCGGCAACCCGGTCATCGAGCCGCCGCCCATCTCGTCGGAGAGCTTCGCGCAGCGCTCCAGCAGGCGGGAGTGCAGGTAGAACACGTCACCCGGGTACGCCTCGCGGCCCGGCGGGCGGCGCAACAGCAGCGACACCGCGCGGTACGCCTCGGCCTGCTTGGACAGGTCGTCGAAGACGATCAGCACGTGCTTGCCGGCGTACATCCAGTGCTGGCCGATCGACGAACCGGTGTACGGCGCGATGAACTTGTAGCCGGCCGGGTCCGACGCGGGCGCCGCGACGATGGTCGTGTACTCCATCGCGCCGGCGGCCTCGAGCTGGCCCTTCACCGCGGCGATGGTGGAGCCCTTCTGACCGATCGCGACGTAGATGCAGCGCACCTGCTTGTCCGGATCGCCGGTCTCCCAGTACTCCTTCTGGTTGATGATCGTGTCGACCGCGACCGTGGTCTTGCCGGTCTGCCGGTCGCCGATGATCAGCTGCCGCTGGCCGCGGCCGATCGGCGTCATGGAGTCGATCGCCTTGATGCCGGTCTGCAGCGGCTCGTGCACGCTCTTGCGCTGCACCACCGAGGGCGCCTGCAGCTCCAGCTCGCGGAAGGCCTCCTCAGCGATGTCACCGAGGCCGTCGATGGGGCGGCCCAGCGGGTCGATCACGCGACCCAGGAAGGCGTCGCCGACCGGCACCGAGAGCACCCGGCCGGTGCGCTTGACCTTCTGGCCCTCCTCGATGCCGGCGAACTCGCCCAGCACCACGACACCGATCTCGCGTACGTCGAGGTTCAGCGCGATGCCGAGCGTGCCGTCCTCGAACTCCAGCAGCTCGTTGGCCATGGTGGAGGGCAGCCCCTCCACCTGGG
>JBOGDG010000248.1:0-5445 GCA_050701655.1 Micromonosporaceae bacterium | reverse complement strand
GGCCCGACCTCCATCGGCTGCTTGGTGATGTCGACGTCGGCCAGCTCCTTGAACTGGTGGTGCATCGACGGCAGCCGCTTGATGATCGTCTCGGCCGGCATCCGGGTGGACACGTCGAGGTAGACGCCGCCGGCCTCCGTACCGCGGCCGGCCTTCACCTCGGAGTTGATGGCGCGCGCCACCTCGTCACGCGGCAGCAGCTCCGGGGGCCGCCGGTTGTTGTCCGGGTCGGTGTACCAGCGGTCGGCTTCTTCTTCGGTCTCGGCGTACTGCTTGCGGAACACGTCCGGTACGTACTCGAACATGAACCGCTTGCCCTCGGTGTTGCGGAGTACGCCGCCGTCACCGCGTACCGACTCGGTGACCAGGATGCCCTTGACGCTTGGCGGCCACACCATGCCGGTGGGGTGGAACTGCAGGAACTCCATGTTGATCAGCGTGGCGCCGGCGCGCAGCGCGAGCGCGTGACCGTCGCCGGTGTACTCCCATGAGTTCGACGTCACCTGGTACGACTTGCCGACCCCACCGGTCGCCAGCACCACCGCCGGCGTCTCGAACAGCAGGAACTCGCCCGACTCGCGTACGTAGCCGAAGGCCCCGGCCACGCGACCCGCGTCGAGGCCCTGCCCATCGTCCTGTCGCTGGCGCTCCAGGAGCAGCTCGGTGATCGTGGTCTCCGAGAACACCTTCAGCCGGGCGTCGTAGTCGCCGTACTCGGCGAAATCCTCCTGCTGCAGCGAGACGATCTTCTGCTGCAGGGTGCGGATCAGCTCCAGCCCGGTACGGTCGCCGACGTGCGCCAGCCGGGGGTACTCGTGGCCGCCGAAGTTGCGCTGGGAGATCTTGCCGTCCGGCGTACGGTCGAACAGCGCGCCGTACGTCTCCAGCTCCCAGATCCGGTCCGGGGACTCCTGGGCGTGCAGCTCGGCCATCCGGAAGTTGTTGAGGAACTTCCCGCCGCGCATGGTGTCCCGGAAGTGCACCTTCCAGGTGTCGTTGCTGTTGACGTTCGCCATCGCGGCGGCGGCGCCACCCTCGGCCATCACCGTGTGCGCCTTGCCGAACAGCGACTTGGAGATGATCGCGGTCTTCTTGCCCGCCAGCCGGGCCTCGATGGCGGCCCGCAGCCCGGCGCCGCCAGCGCCGATCACGACCACGTCGTAGGAGTGCTTAGCAATGTCAGTCATCTGATTACCCCACGAACCGCAGGTCGGAGATCCAGCCGGCAGCGACGGCCATGATGTAGAAGTCGGTCAGCGCCAGCGTCCCGAGGGTGATCCAGGCCAGCGACATGTGCCGGACGTTCAGCCAGGACACGTACCCCCAGAGCTTGTAACGCACCGGGTGCGCCGAGAAGTGCTTGAGTCGCCCGCCGATGATGTGCCGGCAGGAGTGACACGACAGGGTGTACGCCCAGAGCATCGTCACGTTGCCCCACAGCACCAGGTTGCCGAGCCCGAGCCCGAAGCCGGTCGGGCTGTGCATCGCCAGGATCGCGTCGTACGTGTTGATGATCGAGATGACGAACGCGGCGTAGAAGGCGTACCGGTGGGCGTTCTGGAAGACCAGCGGGAATCGGGTCTCACCTGAGTACGAGGCGTGCCCGTCCGGCACCGCGCAGGCCGGCGGCGAGAGCCAGAACGACCGGTAGTAAGCCTTGCGGTAGTAGTAGCAGGTGAGCCGGAACAGCAGCAGGAATGGCAGACTGAACGCCGCCTCGGGGAAGATCCACCAGCCCGGCAGGTACGTGCCGAAGTGCGCGGCGCCCTCGACACAGCGGTCGGTGATACACGGCGAGTAGAACGGCGTCAGATAGTGGTACGCGTCGACCCAGTAGTAGTTGTGCATGAACGTGCGGAACACCGCGTACCCGACCCAGGCGGTCAGGCCGAGCACGGTGAGCAGCGGCGCGAGCCACCATCGGTCCGTGCGCAACGTTTTCGCTGAGATAGCGGCCCGCGGGCGCGCGCCAGGTGGCCGCGCCGGCTCCGTCGCCGTCGTCGTCATCAACTCGCTCCTTGGTGCATCGCTGTTCAACAAGCTCTGCCTCATCGGCCGGGTGGGTGCCGGCCGCGCTCGACCGCCCGAAATGCGCTGGTGCGTGACGGGTGCCCCCGTGAACGGTGCACAGGTTACGCCGCACCTGCGGGCGCGCGTGTGCGGGGAGTGTGGCGTGTGACGAGATGGTTTCGGAAGCGTTGCCGAACGCCTGTGGACAACTTCACTGGTACGGCGTTCAGCCGCACCCGTGCTGTTCGGCGAGCTGGTTGATCTGCTGGGCGAGGTTGAGGTCGCGCCGGGTGACGCCACCGAGCGCGTGGGTGGCGAGCCGGAAGGTGACCTTGGTCCACCGGACGTCTATGTCGGGATGGTGGTCGGCGGCCTCTGCCACATCGGCGACCGAGTCCACCAACCGGATCCCGGTAATGAAGTCGGGAGCCTTGAACGTACGCGCGATCTCGTCGGTGTCGCCGCTCCAGCCGGACACCTCGGGCAGCGCCTTCGCCAGCTCGTCGGCGGTGAGCAGTGTGGCCATGTCACACACGCTGCCGCGCCCGGCCGCCCGCCGCAACCGTAACGGCCGGATTCATCGGCCCGGGGTCAGCGGGCGGGTCAGCGGCCCAGCGCGCCGGGGTCAGCGGCGGCGGGCGCCGCTGCGGAGCCGCTCGGGGTCGATCTCCCGCTCGGGTCGGCGCCGCAGGTATTCGTTCTCCAGTTCGGCGGTACGCCGGTCGTGCTCGGCGACCGCGGAGTCCGAGCCGTGCCGCAGCGTGGAGACCCTGGTACGCGAGAGGCTCTCCATCTCGCGTACCAGGTCGTCGTCGGTCAGCCGCTCGGCCGGTACGCCGAGCTGCCCGTCCGGCTCCGCCGCCGCCCCGAACCGCGACGGAGTGACCGGTCCGGCCGCCCGCGACGGGGTGGCCGGCCGGGACTCACGTTCTCTCATCGGCGCTGCCGCCGGTCTGCACGCCTCGCCGCTCGATGAACTCCTTGAACCGGTTCAGGTCGCCCTTGACCCGGGTACGCACGATGCCGGTCAGGTCGCCCAGCTTCTCCACGACGCCCTCGGGCTCGAAGTCCATCGCGAGGCGTACCACGGTGTGCTCGCCGCCGTGCGGCAGGAACGTCACGGTGCCGTCGTGCTTGGGGCCGTCGGTGACCCGCCAGGAAACCTGCTGGTCAGGCACCTGACTGACGATCTGCGCGTCGAACTCGCGGGTGGCGCCGGCCACCCTGGTGACCCAGTGGGTCATGGTTTCGCCGCGCTGCTCCACCCGCTCGACCCCCTCCATGAACTCCGGGAAGGTCTCGAACTGGGTCCACTGGTCGTACGCGGTCCGCAGCGGTACGTCCACTTCGACCTGTTCTTCAATGACACTCATGTTGCTGCACCGTCTCCTTAAACGAGGGACTCGCCTCATCACTCCCGTTCCCCAAAGTCCGGGCGACCACACATTCGGCTGAAACCGTTTCCCGTGCGGCGGCGTCCTATCCGCATGAGACGACTCGTAGGTCTGCTGGTAGTTGTGCTGCTGGGTACCGCGGCGTGTGGCCAGTCCGCCGGAGGCACCCAGCCGGAGCCCGAGAGCTGGCACCGGATCGGGTCGGTGCCGCTCGGCCCGCGGGAAGCCGCGGTCGGGCTGTGGACCGGCGGCGAGGTGCTGCTGTTCGGCGGCAGCGACGCGCGTCCGTGCCCACCCGGCGCGGACTGCGTGGCACCGGGGAAAGCGCCGCTCGGCGGCGGCGCGGCGTACCACCCGGAGACCGGGAAGTGGCGCGAGCTGGCCGACGCACCGGTCGGGATCGGGTACGCCGACGCGGTGCTGATCAAGGGCACGGCGTACCTGTGGGTGCCGGGGGACTCGAGCCGCGAGGGCTCGCCGCAGGCCTTCCTGGCGTACGACGTCGATGCGGACAGGTGGCGTGAGCTGCCGGCGCCGCCGGATGCGCGTACCGCCGGCTACCGGGTGGCGGCGGCGGGGGAGAAGCTGGTCTTCTACCCCGGCAGCGACGAACAGGGGGAGCAGCCCGACCAGCTGTACGACCCGGCGACCCGCAGCTGGCGTGAGCTGCCCGACGATCCGGTCTCGCCCTCGTTCGACCGGGCGATGGTCGGAGTCGGCGACGAGCTGGTGCTCTTCGAACACAAGCTGGTGCCGAACCCGGGTGCGGAAAAGCCCTCGGTGGTACGGGCCTCCGTGCTCGACCTGAAGGCCGGCACCTGGCGGCGGCTGCCAGATTCGGAGCTGCTGTACGCGGAGCCGTGGATCGCAGTGGACGACCGGCTGATCAACCCGACGCTGGGCGGCGCCGACGGCGGCGGCGGCTGGGGCCGTACGGTTCCCAACGGCGGCATCCTGGACCTGGCAAGCGAAAGCTGGTCGGCGCTGCCGAATCCGCCCGACGCCACCGACTCCGGTGGTCTGGTGACCGCCGACGCGGGCCACTTCATCGGCTACCGCGCTGAGTCGCCCGGGGCGGCCGACCCGCCCTGGCGCGGCTACCAGTGGACGCCGGGGAGCAGGCGCATGAACGCCTTGGCGCCGTTGGACAGCGACGTGGTCGGCGGGGGTTCGCCCTCACCGGCCGCGGCCGCCGAATCCGGGAACACCTCGTACGCCACGTGCAGCACCGCGTCGACCAGCCGCGGCGCCACCGTGTACGACACCTCGCCCAGGGTCCCGAGCGGCGCGCCGATCTCCTTCGGACGGTCGATCAGCGCGCGTACCACCATCTTCCCGGCGTCCTCGGGGGACAGCGCCGGGAATGCGTTGTAGATCTTGGTGGGGCGGATCATCGGGGTACGCACCAGCGGCATGTGGATCGTGGTGAACGTGATCCCGTCGCCGTACGTCTCGCTGGCCGCGATCCGGGTGAACGCGTCCAGGGCTGCCTTCGACGCCACGTACGCCGAGAATCGTGGTGGGTTGGTCTGCACCCCGATCGAGGAGATGTTGACGACGTGGCCGTACCGGCGGGAGGCCATGTGCGGCAGCAGCGCCATGGTCAGCCGCAGCGCCCCGAAGTAGTTGATCGCCATGGTGCGTTCGAAGTCGTGGAACCGGTCGTACTCCAGCTTGATCGACCGCCGGATCGACCGGCCCGCGTTGTTCACCAGCATGTCGATGCCCGGGTGCTCCGCGATCATCTGCTTCACCACCGCGTCCACCGACTCGGGAGCGGTGACGTCGCAGGAGTAGACGTGCGCCTGTCCTCCCTCCTTCTCGATCTCAGCTTTCACGCGTTCGAGCTCTTCGGTACGCCGTGCCAACAGCAGCGGTACGCCGCCCTTCCGTGCCACCTGCAGCGCCGCCGCCCGGCCGATCCCCGACGACGCGCCCGTGATCACCACCCGGCGGCCGGCGAGCGGGCCGCCCGGCTTCTTGCGGCGCGCCCGGTTGGGGTCCAGCTCATCGCGCCAGTAGCGCCACAGCGCGCCGGCGT
>JBOGDG010000247.1:0-5475 GCA_050701655.1 Micromonosporaceae bacterium | reverse complement strand
GCGCCCTGCTGCTCACCGGAGACCTGCGCGCGGTCGCGGTGGCGGCGCTCACCGGCGGGGTCGACGCGCTGCGTGGCTTCCGGTTGGAGGTCGGGCGCGCGCTGGCGCCGATGCTCGCCCAGACCGCCACCAGCGTCGACGAGGCGATCGGCAAGGTCTGTCCCGCCGCCGTGGACTGGAAACTCGACGGAGTACGCGTACAGGTGCACCGCGACGGCGACGACGTGGCCGTCTACACCCGCAGCCTGGACGACATCACCGCCCGGGTCCCCGAGATCGTGGAGGCGGCGCGGGCGTTGCCGGGGCACTCGGCCGTGCTCGACGGTGAGGCGATCGTGCTGGCGGCGGGCGGCCGGCCGTTGGCGTTCTCCGCCACCGCCAGCCGGGTCGGGCAGCGTGGCGATCCGGCGCTGCTGCGTACCAAGGCGCCGCTCACCTCGTACTTCTTCGACCTGCTGCACCTCGACGGCGAGGACCTGCTCGACGCACCGGCGCACCGGCGGTGGACCGCGCTCGCCGCCGCGGTGCCCGAGCAGCTGCTGATCCCGCGTACGGTCGTGTCGACCGTGGACCAGGCGAGCCAGTGGTACGCGGGCGCGTTGGACGCCGGCCACGAGGGCGTGGTGGTGAAGTCACTGGATGCGGCGTACCAGGCCGGTCGGCGCGGCGGCGGCTGGCTGAAGGTGAAGCCACGGCACACCCTGGACCTGGTGGTGCTCGCGGTGGAGTGGGGCCACGGCCGGCGCCGGGGGACGCTCTCCAACCTGCACCTGGGCGCCCGGGACCCCGACGGTGGGTACGTGATGCTCGGCAAGACCTTCAAGGGGCTCACCGACGAGCTGCTGCGCTGGCAGACGGAGAAACTGCTCAGCCTGGAGGACCATCGCGACGACTGGACGGTGTACGTACGCCCGGAGCTGGTGGTCGAGATCGCGTTCGACGGCGTACAGCACAGCACCCGCTACCCGGGCGGGATGGCGCTGCGGTTCGCCCGGGTGCTGCGCTACCGCGAGGACAAGCCGTCCAGCGAAGCCGACACCGTCGACACCGTGAGGGCGATCCACGCCGGCCGCCCCGCAAACGGCTGACCGGTCGCCCCGCCGCCACGCGCGGCGAGACCGGCCCGCCCGCGCGGTGAGAGCTGCCCCGCGCGGCCACACCGGACCACTCAGCGCAGACCGGCCCGCCTGCGACCGGCTCGCTCAGCGGACCTTGGGGTCGTCGCGGCGTACGTTGGACTCGATCTCGCGGGCGGCGTACTCCAGCAGCTCGTGCGCCAGGTTCGACAGCGCCCTGGCGCCGGCCACCTCCTCGCCGATCCGTGGCACCGGTCGGTCGTGCGGGTTGCGCCGCGCCTGGCCGCTGCCGCGTAGCTGCTGGCCGGCCGGCGTGCTCGCGGTCGCGGTCGCGGTGGTGTGGTCGAGATCCTCTTCGAATATCAGCTCGATGGTCCACCGGCTGGTCTGGGTGGCCGTCGTCATGGCGCACCTCCTTCGGTACGGGCGTCCGCACGGCGCCCGTACCCCCGATTCTGGTCCTTCAACCAGCGTCAGGTGGCGATATCCGATCCTCGGGTACGGCGCCGCGGCGCGCCTCGCGGCGGACCAGATACCACGGGCCTACCAGCGCGATCAGCGCGAACAGCCACCACTGCACCACGTACGACAGATTCTGACCGGCGTTCTCGTACCGCACGGGGATCGGCTGCAGCGCGTCGGCGGCGGGCGGGTCCTGACGCTGCAGCAGCAGGTAGCCGCCGTACAGCCGCTCGGGGAGCGCCGCGTCCAGCTTGGCCGGGTCGATCCGCCGCGCCACCAGCGCGCCGTCCAACGGGGCGGCCTGGTCGCCGCCGCTCTCCGGCAGGTGCACCCGGCCGATCACGGTCACCTCGCCCTGCGGCGCCGGCGGTACGTCGGGCAGCGAGGTTGCGCCGCCGGGGCCGGGTGGGATCCAGCCCCGGTCCACCAGCACCGCGGTGCCGTCGTCGAGCACCAGCGGAGTGACCACCTCGTAGCCGACCCGCCCGGCGACCGTACGCTGCCGGATGAGCAGCTCGTGATCGGTGTCGTACACCCCGGTGGCGCTGACCCGGGTCCACGCCGAGCCGGGCGGGGGCGCCTCAGCTACGGCGAGTACGTCTTCCAGCGGCCGCGGCTGCGCCCTTCCGGCGGCGTCGATCCGCTCGTTGATCGCGGTGCGTTCGTGGTAGCGGGACAGCTGCCAGAAGCCGAGCCCTACCATGCCGCCGGCCAGCAGCACGGCCACCACGAGCAACGCGATCCAGGAGGGTCGGCGCAGGAACCCGTAGCGGTGAGACACCCGTGCACCGTACCCACCACGGGTTGGCACGACCCCGGGAGGGGCGAGGTGGCGCGCACGTTGCATTCTTAGGGTCCGCACGACCCCACGACGTGCCGGGGATCGTCATGTCTAGGAGCAATCGATGACCGCCATTCCACGCCTCGTTATCGCGGCGCCCTCGTCCGGACACGGCAAGACCGCGATCGCGGTGGGGCTGCTCGCGGCGTTCGCCGGGCGGGGCCTGACCCCGAGTGGGTTCAAGATCGGCCCGGACTACGTCGACGCCGGCTATCTCGGGCTCGCCAGCGGGCGTCCCGGCCGCAACCTGGATCCCCGGCTGCAGGGGGTGGACAGGGTGGCGCCGCTGTTCGCACACGGTGCCGCCGGCACGGACATCGCGGTCGTGGAAGGCACCATGGGGCTCTACGACGGGCTCTCCGGCCGCGCCGACGTGGAGAGCACCGCGCAGGTGGCCGGGCTGTTGAAGGCGCCGGTGGTGCTGGTGGTCGACGCGGGCGCACTGGGGCAGTCGGTGGCGGCGCTGGTGCACGGCTTCCGCGCCTTCGACGAGCTGCTGTGGCTGGGCGGGGTGGTGCTCACCCGGGTCGCCTCCGACCGGCACGAGCAGATCCTGCGGGAGGCGCTCGACGACATCGGCGTACCGGTGCTCGGGCTGATCCGCCGCAACAGCCTGGCCGCGCTGCCGAACCGTTCGCTCGGGGTGGCGCCGGTGGTGGACCGCAGCACCGACGCGGTACGCGCGGTACGCCGGCTCGGCTCCATGATCGCCTCGTCGGTGGATCTGGACCGGATCGTGGCGCTGGCCCGGTCCGCTCCCGAGCTGCCGGTCAAGCCCTGGTCGGCCGCCGACGCGATCGCCGCCGCACAGCGCAAGCCCGCCGACGCGACCCGGGTGCTGGCCACTCCGGCGCGATCCGAGGAGCCGACGAAGCTGGTGCCCACCGACGCCGACGCACCAAAGCCGAAGCCGGAGTCGGTGGCACCGGTCAGCCCGGCGCCCGAGCAGCCCACCGCGCCGGGGCCGGTGATCGCCGTCGCCGGCGGGCCTACCTTCGGGTACTCGTACCAGGAGACCAGTGAGCTGCTGGTGGCGGCCGGTGCCGAGGTGGCACCGTTCGACCCGCTGCGCGACGAGCAGCTCCCGGAGGGCACCCGCGGCCTGGTGTTCGGAGGCGCCTTCCCCGAGCTGTACGCCGACGAGCTGTCCGCCAACGAGCAGCTGTGCCGCGCGGTCAACGAGCTGGCGGTCGGCGGTGCGCCGATCGTCGCCGAGTCCACCGGCCTGCTGTGGCTGGTGAAGGAGTGCGACGGCCGCCCGATGTGCGGGGTGCTGAACGCCTCGGCCTCCACCACCAACGCGCTGGTGCTCGGCTACCGGGATGCGGTGGCCCGCGCCTCCAGCCCACTGGTACGCCTCGGCGCCACCGTCGCCGGCCACAAGTCGCACCGTACGGTGGTCAACCCGCGCTCCGGGGACAACGCGGCGTGGCAGTGGCGGGGTGGCCACCCGGAGGGCTTCGTGTGGCGCAAGATGCACGCCTCGTACCTCAACCTGCACTGGGCCGGCTACCCCGGCATGGCCAAGCGCTTCCTCACCGCCGTCAATGTGCCGTGACAGTGGCCGGGGCGGCGCTGACCTCACAACGGCAACGGGCGCTGACCTGACGAAGGCGGTGTCGATTCGGTCGCAGGGCACCCCAAGCTCGCCGGATTCCGGCAGCATGGACGGGTGACCGCGCTTTCGTACCGGTTCCCCCGGCTGACTGTGTCCACCCCGCGGCTGGAGATCCGGCCGCTGGAGCCCGGCGACGCCAAGGGCATCTCGGAGATCTTCGCCGACCGCCAGACCCAGCGCTGGCTGCCGTTCACGGCGCCGGTGGACGAGGTGGCGTACCAGTGGTGCACCACGATGGCCGACGAGCGCCGGGAGACCGGCGTCGGCGACCACTACGCGGTGGTACGCCACGAGGACGACGAGCTGGTCGGCTGCCTGTGGGCGCGGCGTACCGACTGGGCGGCCCGCTGCACCGAGCTCTGGTACGCCGTCGCGCCCGGCGCCCGTGGCCTGGGGTTCGCCACCGAGGCGACCACCGCGCTGGTGATGGATCTGATCACCGAGCACGAGTTCGAGCGGGTGGAGCTGCGGATCGCGCCCGGCAACTCCGACTCCCGGCGGGTCGCCGAGAAGGCCGGCTTCACGTACGAGGGGCTGCTGCGCAACGCCGGCTACGTCGACGGCGGTCGCGTCGACCTGGAGGTCTGGTCCCTGATCGCCCCCGACCTCCGCACCTCCCGCCCGTAACCAAGATCCACTGGTACGCCGCGGCGCGCGCCGCCAGGCGGCGCGCCAACCCACGGCGAGCTACTTCTTCGGGGTGACCCAGATGATGATGGTGCCGTCGGCGACCGGCTGGTCGGCGGTGTCGTACACGACGAAAGGCACTGGCAGCTCGAAGCCCGCCTCGCCGAACTCCGGGATCTCGGGCACCTCCGCGACCGCCCGCAGGCTGGTCTGCGCCTTCGCCAGGTAGTTGACCGTCATCCGCTTCGGCAGCCAGCGGTGGCTCGGGGGAACGGTGGCCTCGGCGAGCATCCCCATCGCCGCCTCGGCGAGGTTGCACGCCGCGATCGCGTGGAAGGTGCCGATGTGGTTGTGCACGCCCCACCACTTCGGCGCGGTCACCTCGCACCGGCCGGGCCTCATCTCGCGTACGGTCGGCAGCACCGTACGGAAGTACGGCGCCCGCAGCGCCACCGCCGCCGAGAACAACTGGCGACCGGCCGGCAGCCCGGAGAGCCGCTTCCACATCGCGAGCGTGGATCCCTGCTCAGCCATCACCACTCCTCTAGGGCCGAGGTTACTGGCGAGTAAGTTTAGCGGCAGCGGCCGGGATCTCACAGGTCAGCCCCGCCCTCGGTGCGGTACAGGGGCTGCGGGAGGATCAGCGACGTGTCCGTATCCGAACCTGACCTGGGCCATCACGGTGACGCCGAGCTGGCGCCCGGGCTGGTCGACCTCGCGGTCAACGTACGGGTCGCGCCGATGCCGCCGTGGCTGGCGTCCCCGATCGCCGCGTCGCTGGGCGAGCTGGCGCCGTACCCGGACCAGGGGCCGATGTCGCCGTCGGGTGCCTCGTCGAGGTCGACCATCAC
>JBOGDG010000246.1:0-5480 GCA_050701655.1 Micromonosporaceae bacterium | reverse complement strand
GACGCCGCCCGATGGCGCTCTCGGACGTGGCGGACCGCTGCGCCGCCGGAGTGGGTGGCTGAGCCACTGGTGGGTACGCCGTACCCGCCAGCACCGCCGGGCGCGCCTCCTCGGTGGCGAATCCCGCGGCGAACAGGCGGGACCGACAGGGGAACGCCCCACCGCAGGCACACCGTTCGGCGACCAGTACGTCCGGCTGGTGCTCCTCGAGCAGCTGACCCGCCAGCTCGGCGCCGATCAGCGGCCCGACCGCACGTCGGCGACCGACCCGCAGCGCCGCCGGCACCCGCCCCGGCGGACTCTCGGGGGCAGCCTCCGAGCGAGACTCCGGAGAAGGCTCTGGGGTCTGGTCCGGCTCGCGCGAGTGGCGTGCCCGGCGGGTACGGGGCTCCTTCTCCGGTACCGCCGCATTGTCCTGTACGGCGTCACCACTGCCCCCGCCGGACGCGGTCCGACTCGCTGCCCGAGTGGAACGGGAGCGACTGGAACGCCTGGTTCGCGTGTCACCCATGCTGTGTGTTCCCCCAACGTCGTGATGTCGCGCTGGCCTGTCATGGATCAAGGGGTGTGACCAATGGATCAAGGGGTGTGACCAGAGGCCGCCGACCGTCCGAAGCTGATGCCACCTGCCCCCACAGGTCACCGGGCTCCGGGCGATATCGACCGCCCTGCGCGGCGCACACAAGGTCCAACGATCGAGTCACGGTTGGGTTGCAGACCGTACACGCCTAATTGCTACTTGAATTTCAAGGCAGAGCACGGGTAAAGAGAGCGCCCCGCGGACCGATGGTCCGCGGGGGCGCTGTGTCGTATCACTTGGCGCTGCGTCGTGTCAGCATCAGGCGGCGTCGGCACCGTCGTTGCGGGCCAGCTCACGCAGCCGGCCCAGCGCCTGGATCTCCAGCTGCCGGATCCGCTCCCGGGACAGGCTGAACCGGGCGGCGACCTCGGTCAGCGAGTGCTCCCGGCCGTCTTCCAGGCCGTACCGGGCCCGTACGATCCCGGCGGACCGCTCGTCGAGGTGCGCGAGCAGCATCTCGAGCCGCTCCCGCTCCAGACCGGCGAGCACCACGTCCTCCGGGCTCGGCTCGTCCGAGTCGGCGACCAGGTCCCCCAGGTGGGTGTCCCCGTCGTCGCCGACCGGGGTGTCCAGCGACACCGTGTCCTGCGACCAGCGGATCAGCTCAAGCACCCGCGCGGTCGGTACGCCGAGCGCGTTCGCCAGCTGCTCCGGCTCCGGGTCCTGACCGTTCTCCCGGGTGTACTGGCGCGCGGCGTTGCGCATCCGGTTGACGTCCTCGACCAGGTGTACGGGCAGCCGTACGGTGCGCTCCTGCTGGGCGATGGCACGGCTGATCGCCTGCCGGATCCACCAGGTGGCGTACGTGGAGAACTTGAAGCCGCGCTGGTAGTCGAACTTCTCCACCGCGCGTACCAGACCGGTGTTGCCCTCCTGGATCAGGTCCAGCATCGGCATCCCGCTGCGTACGTACCGGCGGGCGATGGAGACCACCAGCCGAAGGTTGGCCTTGACGAACTTCTCCTTGGCGGCCCGGCCCTCGGCGACGACGCGCCCCAGGTCCGCTCGGGTGACACCCTTCGGCGGCTTCCCGTCGCGCAGCAGGTGGTCGGCGTACAGCCCGGCCTCGACCGCCTTGGACAGGTCAACTTCCTCCGCCGCGTCCAGCAGCGGAGTACGCGAAATCTCGTGCAGGTATACCCCGACCAGGTCCCGCTCTTCGGCGACCTCGTCGAGGCGAATCCCGGTGGTCTTCTCCACTCTCGGCCTTTCCTCCCGTTGCCCGTCTGACCGGCGTACCCGGTGACGGCTTCCCCGTGGTATTTCGTTGTCACCAGCACAACAGCTGGGTCGTCGACTTGATTCCTGGCTTCAGATGTCAACCCGGTCACGTTCCCCGACCTGACATGTACCCAGATCGGGGGGTTCCGCAACGAGCGCACTTCTTACGGATGAGACGCGGGAAGAGCCCGAAAATGACACGGGTGAGAGCTACGCCACTCTGCGTGGTCTCGGACGGTGTACCGCTACAGATGACACGCCCTGGCGGTCGGTCCGGTTGGCCAGCGTGGGCAGCGTCACGGACGTGGATCCATCGTCGCGGACGCGGACTCCACGGCCGGGGGCGCCGTCTTGACCGGCTGGGTGCACCGGTAGACGAACATCGGCGGCACCGCCGCCCACACCACCGGCTGCCGCCGCACCTGGCCGAACCGCTCCTCGAGCAGCTGCCGCAGCAGCCGACCCGAGCCGGTCACCGTCTGGTGCAGGCACGTCAGGGTGACGAACTGGCCGTCCGGCGCCAGCACGTCCACCACCATGTCCAGCGTGTCGCGGCGCTCCCGGTCTGACATCAACGTCCACGGCAGGCCGCTGGCGATCGCGTCCACCGGACCCCACCGTTGGGCCCGAAGCAGCTCAGGCAGCTCCGTGGCGGACCGGTTGGCGATACGTACGGACGGTGAGCTGAACCGGCGCCGCAGCGCGTGGGCGAACTCCGGGTTCAGCTCTACCGCGAGCAGAGCGGCGTCCGGGCCCAGCCGCTCCGCCAGTCCGGCGGTGACCGCGCCGGTGCCGGCGCCGAGCTCCACCACCCGGCGGGCCGCGGTCAGGTCCAGACTGTCCAACAGCATCCGTACCACCGGCCCCGAGCTGGCCGCGATGCTGCCGGTCTGACGCGGATTGCGTACGAACTCCCGGAGAAAGCTCACGTGGTCAACTCCTCGAGTCGTCGGATTGGTCGCCGTACCTGATCAAATTTCAACCGTACGGAATGTCTGAAGTCCCTGCAAAGTGGACAGCCATTGGGCCCGATTCTTCTCTACCCGTCGAGCTGTCGACGTTAACGTGGGCCCGGAATCACGAATCCGTTACACGTTGCAGGAGTTACGAAACAGTTAGCCGACATACGGGCGATAACGGTGAGTGAAAACCCTTCCGGTCGTACACAACCTTCCCGGCATTCCGGTATCGGAGAGTGACGAACGCGTGCCGGGTGGCCTAGTGTGGCCTGGCTGTCAACTTGGAGGACAACGGTGCCCGATCAACCACCCCACCCCGGTCAGCCACCGGTTGGGACCGGCGCGGACCGCCGACCTCGCTACCGCTCGCTCAGGGATCTCTCGCATGGCCCGCGCCGTGGCGGCACGCCCCAGTCTCCGGCCGGCCAGCCCCCCGCCACGCCCCAGTCCCAAGGGAACGGACCGCCACCTGGACCGCCCCCGACCTTCGGACCACCCCGGGAGCTGCCCTGGGAGCAGCCGACCCCGCCGTCGCGCAGTGGCGGCGGGCTGCGCTACCTCGTGATCGGTGCCCTCGCGATGCTGCTCGTGGTCGGCCTCGGCTGGGGCGGTTACATCGGCTACCGCAAGTTCGCCCCCTACTACGGGCTGGGGTACGCCATCGGACGCACCGGCACGGTCAACGACGTGACGTTCACCGTCACCGACGCCCGCTGCGGCCTCACCAAGCCACCGTCCCGGGACCTGCGCCCCGTCAAGGGCCAGTTCTGCGTCATCGACATGTCGGCGGCGAACACCTCCAACAAGATCCGCTACATCAGTCTGTCGCTGTTCGCCGTACAGCTCGACACCGGCTCCCGGGTCGCGCCGATCGCCGCCGGGATGAGCAGCCTGTCGGTGAAGATCGAGCCCGGAAAGACCCAGGACCTCGAGCTGGTGTACGACGTCTGGAACGGCATCCGGATGGACAACCTGAAAGTCCAGATCGGGTACGAGACCGCGAACATCCCGCTCATCTGAGCCCTGGCCGGGCCAGCCGGGGCGGCCACTCCCGGCGATCAGCTCGGCCGTGGGATCCGCATCGCCATCGTCGGCGCCTCGGCCAGCATCGACGACGGATTCACCGCGCCGGCGCCCCGCCAGTGCCGGGCGCTGGCGAGCTCGACGCCGGGTGTGCAGCTCGACCGAATCCCACTCGCCCAGCTCGTACCGCTCCCCCCGGGTCAACTGCACCCGGCGCGGCGGCGCGTCCGGCCCGGTACGCGCCAGCACCGCCGTACCGTTGGTGCTGGTGTCGACCACCGCCAACCGGCCGCCGATGACCTCCAGCAGCAGATGGCTGCGGCTGACCACCCGCGCCGCCTCGTCGTCGAGCAGCAGCCCCAGCCGTACGCCCGGCGCCTCCGGATTGCGGCCGACCGCGACGGGGCGATCCGACCGCACCACGAACCGCTGCCGGGCGGCGCCGTCGAGCACCACCACCGTCGGCGCCGCTTCCGGAGCCGGGCCGATGTCGGTCAGCGGGTGACCGTGCCGGGGACAGCTCGGTGTCGATTCCCGAAGCCGGGCCGGCGGCTGGCCACCCTCGGCCGACCCGAACGCGGCACAGCCCGGCTCGGGACAGCGCCACCGGCGGCGCAGCACCGGATGCACCCCGCCCGGCGTGGACACCACGCCGGTGCCGCCGCCCGCAGTGCCCAGCACCACGCCTCCGGCGCCCGGCAGCGGCAGCAGGTGACGTGAGGTGCCGACGATCCCGCCGTACCGCGGCTGGTACGCCCGGTAGTCGGCGTTGCTGATCACCGGGAGTCCGGTCAGGTCAGCGACCTCCAGCACCCGGTCGCCGACCCCTTCCGGCAGCTCGGGCACCACCTCCGCCAGGCCGTCGTCGGCCCAGCGCCGGATCACCATCTTCTCGTTGGAGGTCAGCTCGATCTCGGAGAGCAGACCCCGATCGGCGACCGCGTACACCGAGACGCTGTCGTCGGAGAGGTGCCTGGCCAGCGCGTCGATCACCATGCCGAGCCGCAGCAGATTGGCCGGCCGGCCGTCATCGAGGCCGGTATGACGTACCACCGAAGGAAGCTCCACCACCGCGGCCGCCAGCACCGGATCGGTGGTGAGGCGCTGCTCGATGGTGTCTAACGCTCGGCTCACCGTGAATCTCACGCAAAACCTCCCGAACTCGGTCCCCATCATTGCAGAGAGCGAGGTTCGAGAGGGGGAGCGCTGGCCGCGATCCGACAGTCCACACACGAACGCCGGCCACGACCCGCCCTGGTGCGGCGAATGTCGTGGCCGGCGTCCCGGTGCTGCTACTCACTGTCCCCCGTTGCGGTCTTGCGGCTCCCCTCCGGCCGGTGATGGCTCACCCACGTACGGCTATGGTGTGCGCCGCCGTGGACACAGCCAGCCCCGACCGAACAACGGTGTCACCTCGTCGTACTCCGGCTCCTTGTCGCGACGAGCCGAGCACGGCAGCGGTGATCTGGGGCCGCTTGTGCGGCGTTGTTTCAGACCGCGTCCTCCAGCGCTTCAGTGCCGCTGGCAACAGCGAGTAACTGCTCGTACTGGGAGTCGGGGCTGACCGACAGCAGCTGGTAGCCCGGCCGGGTCTGGGCCCGGGTGTGTACGCCCATCGCGCGGGCGGCGTTGACCAGGACCGACGTGGTGTCGGGGTCGGCCAGCCGCAGCGCCAGCGACCCGCTGCGGCGCCGTCC
>JBOGDG010000245.1:0-5489 GCA_050701655.1 Micromonosporaceae bacterium | reverse complement strand
GGCCCGGCACAGCCCGAGCCGGCCGACCCCTGCCCGGGGCTCAGCGACGACGCGCCGCGGCTGGTCGCCCTGCCGAACGCGGTGCAGCTCAAGGGCGGTGCCACCAAGGGCAGCTTCGTGATCTTCAACTGCGGCGAAGCCCCGATCGTGTGGTCGGTCAGCTCGAAGCCGTACGTGGACTTCCCCGAGACCACCGGAGCGCTGGCGGGTGGCTTCGACTACCGGGTGCGCTTCACCGTCGACACCTCGGGGCTGTCCGCCGGCCCGTTCAGCTTCAAGATCAAGGTCACCCATCCCGGCCACAGCAAGTACCTGGACATCAGCGGTACGAAGCTCGCCGGATTCGCCGCTCCGTCGGCGGCGCCGTCCGTCGGGGGCGCCGTCCGTCGGGGGCCTGACCACCGGCAAGCCCGCGGGGTGCGCCGCCCAGTGCATCACCAAGGCATGGCTGACCCCGATCCACGGCGAGCCGGACCTGGCGCTGGAGATCAAGACCCACACCTCGGCCCGGATCGTGGTGAAGGCAGGCACCACGGCGCCGGTCGAGGACGGCGATGGGCATCCGGCACTGCCGAACTCCGCGGTGACCTTGTCTACGTGAACGGCCAGTACCGGTCTGAGCTGGAGACCGGTGAGCGCAAGGTCAAGGCGCCGGCCTGGGTCGGGCTGGACGACGGTGACCGGGAACCCGGCCGCAGCGTCCTGATCGAGAACGCTCCGGACCAGATCGCGATCCAGGTGCAGGGACGGGAGTACGACGGCCGGGAGGGCATCTGCGAAGCGGCGCCGGAGGGCTGGACGCCGTTTTCGCGGCCCAAGTCCGGCCGCGGGCCGACCTGCGAGCAGGAGGTCGAGTGGAACACCGCGTCTGGCGTCATCAACCTCGATGTCGCACCGGGCGCTCTGCCGTCCTGCTACGGCTTCCCGAGCGGGGTGAACGGCGAGGCCTGCTACCGGTTCGACGCCAACGGCGACGACCCTCGCTTCGAGGTCTACCTGACGATCGACTTCGTCAACTGATCCACCTCGTGTACTGCCCCGGAGCCGAATCGCTCCGGGGCAGCGTCGCGGGGCGTGCCCGCGGGCCGTTCCTGTCGGATTAGGGTGGGGTGCGGAATCGCACAGATCGGTGAGGTCAGCCTCACGTTACTCACCGGTAAGTCTGTAGATAGAGTGGCGGGCGTCCGTCTGCTTCGCCCAGGAGGCAGTGTCACGAGGAGGTACGTGACGTGATGACATGGCGCCTGATCATCGGGCTGCTCATGACGGTCGTGACCGTGGCGTTCGCCGGGCAGCGCGTGTGGTGGCTGTATCGGCTGATCCGGTCCGGCCAGCACGCGCCGGGCCGCCTGGAGCACATCGCCGAGCGGCTCAAGGCACAGGTCGTCGAGGTGTTCGGCCAGCAGCGGCTGCTGAGGTGGTCGATCCCCGGCCTTGCCCACTTCTTCACCTTCTGGGGATTCGTCATCCTGGCCTCGGTCTACCTCGAGGCGTACGGTGCGCTGTTCGACCCCGAGTTCCACATCCCGCTGATCGGCCGTTGGGCGGTGCTCGGCTTCGCGCAGGACTTCATCGCGGTCATGGTGCTGGTCTCGCTGCTGGCGTTCGCGATCATCCGGGTACGGCAGGCGCCGGAGCGGCAGCAGCGCGCGTCCCGGTTCTACGGCTCGCACACCGGCGGCGCGTGGCTGATCCTGTTCATGATCTTCAACGTGGTCTGGACGATGTTCCTGTTCCGCGGCGCCGCCTCGGCAGTCGGGAACCTGCCGTACGACTCGGGGGCGTGGGTCTCCATCGGTGTCGGTCGGTTGCTCGAACCGGCGGGACACACCGCGAACGAGTGGATCGAATCGGTCGGGTTGCTCGGCCACATCGGCGTGATGCTCGCGTTCCTGATCATCGTGCTGTACTCCAAGCACCTGCACATCTTCACCGCCCCGATCAACGTCTCCACCAAGCGGCTGCCACTGGCGCTCGGCGGACTGCAGCCGATCATGGAGAACGGCAAGCCGCTCGACTTCGAGGAGGCGGACCCGGAGAAGACCCCGTTCGGTGTCGGCCAGGTCGGCGACTTCACCTGGAAGGGGCTGCTCGACTTCTCCACCTGTACGGAGTGCGGTCGCTGCCAGTCGCAGTGCCCGGCGTGGAACACGGGCAAGCCGCTGTCTCCGAAGCTGCTGATCATGGATCTGCGAGACCACGCGTTCGCGAAGGCCCCGTACACCCTGGCGGGTGGGCGTAAGGACCCTATGGGTGAGGAGCAGGCGACCGAGGAGCAGCTGGCCAAGGTCCCGGCCAATGCGCTGAAGGAAGCCGAGCGGGCGCTCGTCGGCCCGGTCGAGGACGGCGGCGTCATCGACCCGGACGTGCTGTGGTCCTGCACCACCTGTGGCGCCTGCGTGGAGCAGTGCCCGGTGGACATCGAGCACGTCGACCACATCGTCGACATGCGCCGCTACCAGGTGATGATCGAGTCCAGCTTCCCGTCCGAGGCCGGCGTGATGCTGCGCAACCTGGAGAACAAGGGCAACCCGTGGGGCGCCAGCCAGCGCGACCGGGAGGACTGGACCAAGAGCCTCGACTTCGAGGTGCCGCGTGCCACCGGCCCCGAGGACGACTTCGAGTACCTGTTCTGGGTGGGCTGCGCGGGCGCGTTCGACGACGGCGCGAAGAAGACCACCCGCGCGGTCGCGACGCTGCTCAACGAGGCCGGCGTCAAGTTCGCCATCCTCGGCGAGGGCGAGACGTGTACGGGTGACCCGGCGCGCCGGGTCGGCAACGAGTTCCTGTTCCAGATGATGGCGCAACAGACCGCCGAGACCCTCAACGAGGTCTTCGGCGAGCGGCCGGTGAAGAAGATCGTCGCCACCTGCCCGCACTGCTTCAACACCCTCGCCAACGAGTACGGGCAGCTCGGCGGGCACTTCGACGTCGTACACCACACGCAGTTGCTGGCGACGCTGGTGGCCGACGGCAAGCTGACCCCGGTGCAGCAGCTCGATGGCGGCGTGACGTACCACGACCCGTGCTACCTGGGCCGGCACAACCGGGTGTTCGCCCCGCCGCGTGAGGTGCTCGGCGCGGTCGCGGCGTCGGACAACGGCTCCGGCCCGGGGCTCACCGAAATGGAACGGTTCGCGGAGCGGTCGTTCTGCTGCGGCGCCGGCGGTGCCCGGATGTGGATGGAGGAGCGGATCGGCCAGCGGGTCAACGTCAACCGGGTCGAGGAGGCGCTCACCACGGGCGCCAAGACGATCGCGGTGAGCTGCCCGTTCTGCATGACGATGCTCGACGACGGCGTCACCGGAAAGAAGTCGGAGGGCGCCGCGTCCGAGGACGTCGAGGTGGTCGACGTGGCGACCGTACTGCTCCGCTCGGTCAAGCCGGACGCGTAGGCGCTTGGCGCTTAGCCGGGGTCCTGTGTGGGGCCTCGGCGTACGGACTGTCGAGATGTCGACTGTCGGCCCGCTTTGCCGCGGTTAAGGTGCCCGATTCCAGTACGCTGCGGGGCTGCGTACCCAATCCGGGCCCGTGTTGACCGACGTGTCGGAGAGCCTCATGAGTTATCAGGGACCCACGCCTCCCGGCGGGCCCACGCCGCAGGACCAGCCGCCGGACGACGCCACGCCTCCGCCGTCGTACCAGCCGCCGGCACCGCCGCGGCCGGAAGACCAGACCGGCTACGGCCAGAGCGCTGACCAGCCGGTATCCGGACAACCCGTCTCGGGACAGCCGACCTCCGGGCAGCCGGTGTCGGGGCAGCCTGAGTACGGCGCGCCACCCGCGTACACCCCGCCCCAGCCTGGCCCCGCTCAGCCCGGATACGACCAGCCGCCGTACGGACAGCCGCCCGCCGACCAGCCGGGTTACGGGCAGCCGGGTTACGGGCAGCCGCCGGGTTACGGCCAGCCGCCGGGTTACGGGCAGCCGGGGTACGGCCAGCCGGGCGCGCCCGGACAGCTCGGCCCTGGCGGGTTGACTCAGGACGAGCGGAACATGGCGATGTTCGCGCACCTGGGCGGGATCCTGTCGGCGCTCGTGGTGGGGCTGGCGTTCATCGGTCCGTTGATCATCTACCTGATGAAGAAGGACGAGTCGCGGTTCGTACGGCATCACGCCCTGGACGCGCTGAACCTGACCATCAGCGCCACCATCGTCAGCTTCGGTATCGCGCTGGTGAGCTGCGTGCTGTCGTTCGTCGTGATCGGCTTCTTCACGTTCTTCCTGATCCCGCTGTACTGGATCGCCGTACTGGTCTACCTGATCATGGGTGCGATCGCGGCCAACAAGGGCGAGTGGTTCAAGTACCCAGAATGGCTCGCCTGGCCAATGGTCAAGTGACGCCCAGCCGTACTACCCGGCAGCGGGCAAGAAAATGCGGCCCCCAGAGGAAGCCGCCCTGCCGGCCAAGGGTGGTGTGAGGCCGGCGCTGGCGTCCGAGCCCAGTGGGGTGGGATCAGAGGATCCGGGGGGTTGGGCGTCCGGGCACGCGATCTGTGCTTCCGCGCGTGCCCCCTGCCCACCATCCCAGGTCACAGGAGCACCCACGACCGCTTGACGCCGCCACGGCCGACTTGGTGGGCCAGAGTGTCGCTAGCGCATCGGATATGGGCGATTTGGAACGACCATTTGCCCCACCAAGTGGGCGACGGGCAGCTCTCACCTAGAGCTTTCGGAGAGTGTGAAACCAGCTGCCGGGCTCGTGGGTGTCTAGAGGCATGTCCACAGTCATTCAGTTGGTGGGCGCTCCGTACAGCGAGCGGGGGACGTACGTGTCTACCGACGATTTCGACGCCTTCTACCAGGGGACCCGGCAACGGGTGGTGGCCACCATGTACGCGCTCACCGGCGACCTCTCCGAAGCGCAGGACGTGACGCAGGAGGCGTACGCCAGGGCGTGGCAGCGCTGGCGCAAGGTCTCCGGGTACGACGATCCCGAAGCCTGGGTACGGACGGTGGCCCGCCGGATCGCGTACAGCGGTTGGCGTAAGGCGCGCAACCGGGTCGCCGCGTATCGCCGGCACGGTCCGGCGCCACCCACGACGGCGCCCAGCGAAGACACGGTGGCGCTGGTGACGGCGCTGCGGGAGCTGCCACCCGAGCAGCGGGAGACGGTGGTGCTGCACCACATCGTCGGGCTGCCGGTGGAGCAGGTGGCGCGCCAGATGGGCGTACCGACGGGCACGGTCAAGACCCGGCTGGCGCGCGGCCGGAAGGCGCTGTCGGGGTTACTCGCGATCGACGTACCGGAGGTGAGCCATGCCTGAGCGTTTCGATGAGCTGAAGGCTGCCCTGCACGCCGACGCCGGCCAGGTGAAGTGGGCCGACCCGACTCAGGTACGCCGCCGGGGCGCCAGCCGGACCCGCCGTACCGTCGTGGTCGCGGGGCTGGCGGCGCTGCTGATGATCGGTGGTGGCGTCGCCGCCGGCTCCGTCGTCGCCGATCGCGACGGGGCGGCGCCGGTGCCTCCGGCGCGGTCGCACACGCC
>JBOGDG010000244.1:0-5497 GCA_050701655.1 Micromonosporaceae bacterium | reverse complement strand
CCACCGCGCCGATCGAGGGCGGCATGACCGAGCTGCTGCGGCGCGCCGACGTGGCCATGTACCAGGCGAAACGCGCCGGGCACACGGTCTCCGTCTACAGCCAGGCGCGGGACACCGCCGACATCGGCCAGCTGGCGCTCGGCGGCGACCTGCGGCGGGCGCTCGACGAACGCCAGTTCGCGCTCGGGTTCCAGCCGATCGTCGACCTGGCCAGCGGCGACGTGATCGGCGCCGAGGCGCTCGCCCGGTGGCGACACCCGAAGCGCGGCGACCTGGGGCCACCGCGATTCCTCGACGCCATCGTCAGATCCGGGCTACTCACCCCGTTCACCGAGATCGTGCTGGACGAGGCGCTGGACGCCGCGAACGCCTGGCAGGAAGCCGGCCACCCGATCTCGATCTCGATCAACGTGTCGGTACGCAGCCTGCTGGACTCCCGTTTCCCGGAGCTGGTCGCACGACGAATCGCCGCTCACGACGTACCCCCGGAAATGGTTGTTCTGGAGTTGACCGAGACGCTCACGCTGAGCCGGCTCGACGTGGTGGACGAGGTGCTCACCGCACTACGCGACTCCGGGCTGCATCTCTCGCTCGATGACTTCGGCACCGGGTACGGCTCCCTCTCCACGCTCGCCGAGGTGCCGATCCAGCAGCTCAAGATCGATCGCAAGTTCATCGCCGCGATGGACACCTCCGACGAGTCCGCCGCGGTCGTACGGTCGACCATCGAGCTGGGACGCAGCCTCGGGCTGGGCGTGGTCGCGGTCGGGGTGGAGAGCGAAACCCAGCGGCAGACCCTGTTCGAGCTGGGCTGCCCCGCCGGGCAGGGACACCTGTTCAGCCGCCCGATGACCGCGGAACGGCTCACCGGCGTACTGAAGCGGGGCGGCGAGCTCGCTCCGCCGCTGAGCCAGCAGGCCGCCGTGATCCGGATGCCGGCCCACCGCTTCCGCCGTCGCCACACCCTCTGAGCGAGCCACCTCCGGCCGAGCCGCACCCTCCGGCCGCCACACCCTTCGGCCGAGCCCAACCAGGGGTATACAGAGAGATGTGAAACTCCTGCTGGGGCTGTTCACGACGGTGATCCTGCTCGGCGCGTGCGGCGGCCAGGGCGGAGAAGCCGAGCCGACGCCGTCACCGCAGGCGGCGGCCGCGCTCGCACTGGTGGTGGACGATCCGGACGCGGTCGGCGGGCTCTACATCCACTGGGTGGTCACCGACATCCCGCCCGACTCGACCGGCGTGACATCCGGCAAGCCGCCCTCCGGCGCCCGGGTCACCGCGAACTCGGGCGGCGACGCCAGCTACCTCGGCCCCTGCCCACCCGCGGGCACCGGCGCCCACCACTACCGCTTCACCCTCTACGCCCTGCCCGCCGCGCTGAAGCTCGCCGCGGACACTCCGGCGAAACAGGCGGTCACGACCATCGAGCGGCAGGCGACCACACAGACCCGCCTGGTGGGTACGTACCGCGGCTAGAGCGGTCTGGTTTAGTGGCGGGGTGATCGACAAGCTGCGCGCGCTCCACCACGCCAGGGGTGGGCTCGCGCTCGACCTCACCCTCTACCTGGTCGGTACGGCGTTCGCCGCGTACACCTCGGTGCTGTCCACACTCCCCGCCCACCGCGCCTGGGGCGTCATCGCCCTCGGCGGCTACGCCTTCGCCGCCTCCCTCACCACCTCCCAACTCCTCGCCCGCACCCGACCCGCCGCGCCCGCCGGGGCCGCGCCTTCCGCGGATCTTGGGGTTTTGGCTGACGCTGGGGCCTTGGGGCGGGCGGGGGTGGTCGTGGCGGCATGGGTGGCGGCGACGATCGTGCCGTTGGTGGTGCAGGCGGGGCAGCGGGCGGGCGGGCGGCCGTTCCGGGCGCAGGAGGAGGTGCCGGTGATCGAGGACGGCGCCGCTCGCCTCCTCGACACCGGTACGCCGTACCTGACCCGCGACGCGATCGCCGCCGCCCCCGAGCCCCTGCTGGGCTACCTGCCGTACCAGCCGGGGATGACCGTCTTCGGGCTGCCGCGCGCGCTGCTCGGCACGCACTGGTACACCGACGCGCGGATCTGGTTCGCGCTCGCCACCGCGGCCGCGCTGCTCGCGGCGCTCAAGCTGCTGCGCGATGCCGGGGTCGCCGACGCGCTGCTGATCCGGGGCGCGCAGGTCGCCGTACTCCCGATCAGCGCGTTGACCCTGGCCACCGGCGGCGACGATCTGCCGGTGCTGGCGTTGTGCCTGCTCACGCTGGCAGGTGCCGCGCGCGGTCGCTGGTGGCTCGCCGGCCTCGCCGTGGGTACGGCAGCCGCCCTGAAACTGTTCGCGTGGCCGATCGCGGTGGTGCTGATCGTGTACGCGGCGACCCGGGGGCGCGGCCCCGCCACGAGGCTCGCGCTGCCCGCGGTGGCACTGCCGGTCGGGGTGCTGCTCCCAGTGATCGCAGTCGCGCCAGCAGCCGTTTTCGAAAACCTGGTGCGGTTCCCGATCGGGGACGGGCTGGTCGCCAGCCCCGCCGCCAGCCCGCTGCCCGGCCACCTGATCGCCCAGACCCTCCCGTACGGACGGCCGGTCGCCACCGGGCTGCTGCTGGCGGCGGGCGTCGCGATCGGGGTCTGGCTGCTGCGGCGGCCACCCCGCGATGCCGGTCAGGCGGCGGTGGTCTGCGCCGTCGGACTGCTCGCCGCGATCCTGCTGCTGCCGGCGACCCGCTTCGGATACCTGCTCTACCCGGTGGCGTACGCGATCTGGATCGTGCCACTCGCCCGTGGAACCGTACGGCACGGCGTACCGTCCAAATCACCATGAAACCGAAGCTGATACTCGCGCTGCTGACCCTCGCGGTGGCAGGCGGCTGCGGACAACAGCCCAGCCCACCGGCGGGTCCGGCGCCCGAGCAGCTGCCGGTCGGGAAGACGTACCTGTCCACCGAGGTCGCCGAGGACGGCAAGGCCCGCGAGCTGGCGTCCGGCACCCGGATCCGCATCGAGTTCACCAGGGACGGCCTGCGCGCCGACGCCGGCTGCAACCACCTGATGGGCAAGGCCAGCCTCGACTCCGGGAGGCTCAGCGTCGACAACCTCGGCGGCACCGAGATGGGCTGCGAGAAGCCGCTGATGGATCAGGACAAGTGGCTCGCCGACTTCCTCACCGACTCCCCGGTCTGGAAGCTCGACGGCGACACGCTGGTGCTCAGCGACGGCATCACCAAGATCAAACTCCGCGAGGAGAAGCAGACCGCCAAGCCGCTGACCGGCACCAAGTGGACGCTGAACACGCTGGTCGACGGCGAGACCGCCGGCTCGCTGCCGCAGGGCGTCAAGGCGCACCTGACGTTCGGCAAGGACGGCAAGGTCTCCGGCAACGCCGGCTGCAACGGGTTCGGCGGCAGCTACACCGTCAAGGGCGAAAAGATCACGTTCTCCAACCTGGGCGTCACCCGGATGGCGTGCGGCGGCGACAAGGACACCGTGGAGAAGTCGGTGCTGGCGGTGCTGGACGGCACGGTCACGTACCAGGTCAAGGGGGAGGTGCTGACCTTGACGCATCCGTCGGGCAAAGGTCTGCAGTTCACCGCCGGCTGAGCGCTACCGTCTTCAGACATGTCGGGTACGCGGGTGAACGCGGCGATCGCCGCTGGGGGCGCGCTCGGCTCGGCGCTGCGGTACGGCGTGTCACTCGTCTGGCCCGATCCGCTGTGGGCCACGCTGAGCGTCAACCTGGTCGGCTGCGCGCTGATCGGCGTCATGATGGTGCTGATCGTCGAGGTCGGGGTGGGGCCGGCGCTGCTGCGGCCGTTCCTCGGCATCGGGGTGCTCGGCGGGTTCACCACCTTCTCCGCGTACGCCCTGGGGGTGACCGCGCAGGTCGCCGCCGGCCGGGTCGGGCTCGCGGTCAGCTACCTGCTGGCGACCGTGGTCGGCGCCCTGGTCGCCACCTGGCTCGGCGTCGCCATCGCACGCCGGCTCGTCACCCCGACCATCTGACTGGGAGGTCCCGATGAAGCTCGCCGGAGCGGCACAGCGGCTCACCGTACTGATCGGGGAGAACGACCGGTGGCACCGCAAGCCGCTCTACACGGAGATCGTGCACCGGGCGCACGCCGCCGGGCTCGCCGGCGCCAGCGTCTTCCACGGCTTCGAGGGGTACGGCGCCTCCTCCCGGATCCACACCTCGCGACTGCTCAGCCTCTCCGAGGACCTGCCGGTGGCGATCATCATCGTGGACACCCCCGACAAGATCGAGGGGTTCCTGCCGCAGCTCGACGAGCTGGTCAGCGAGGGGCTGGTGATCCTCGACGACGTACGCGTGGTGAGGTACGTCGGGCGGCGGGCGTGACGCTGCTGCTGGTGATGCTCGGCGGAGCCGTCGGCGCACCGCTGCGCTACCTCACCGACCGGGCCCTCTCCGCCCGCTTCGACCCGGTGTTCCCGTGGGGGACCTTCGCCGTGAACCTGGTCGGCTCGCTGCTGCTCGGGCTGGTGACCGGTGCCGCCTCGGCGCTGCCCGGATGGGTGTCGCCGCTGGTCGGGACCGGTTTCGCCGGCGCGCTCACCACGTACTCCACCTTCGGGTACGAGACCGTACGGCTGCTGCAGGACGGCGCCCGCGGCTACTCTCTGGCGAACGTGGCGGCCAACGTCACCGCCAGCGTCGCCGCCGCGGCCACCGGCCTCTGGCTCGGTACGGCGCTCGCCACCTGACCGGTCGAACGGTCGCGCTGGGGCGCCGATAGGCGTACACAGGAGGGGTGAGGTTCTCCACCTGGGTGGGCACCTACCGTGACCGGTCGCAAGCCGGCGCGGTGCTCGCGGAGCTGCTCGGCGACTACCGGGACCGAGACGACGTGGTGGTGCTCGGGTTGGTACGCGGCGGCGTGCCGGTCGCCGCGGAGACCGCGCGGCTGCTCGGCGTACCGCTGGATGTGCTGGTGGTACGCAAGCTGGGCGTGCCGTGGGCGCCCGAGGTGGCGTTCGGGGCGCTCGGCCCCGGGGGCGTACGGGTGTTGAACCCCTCGATCGCCGACCGGCTCGACCAGCGCGACATCGACGCGGTGACCGAGAACGAGATGGCGGAGCTGGCGCGGCGGGAACGCGAGTACCGGCCTGACCGGCCGCCGTTGGAGCTCACCGACACCGTCGCCATCGTGGTCGACGACGGGCTGGCCACCGGGGCGACCGCGCGCGCGGCGGTGGAGGTGGCGCGTACGCTCGGCGCCGCCAAGGTGGTGGTGGCGGTCCCGGTCGGTTCCACCGAGGCGATCGGGCTCCTGGAGCAGGCTGCTGACCAGGTGGTTTGCCCGCTCGCGCCGCCCGACTTCGGTGCCGTGAGCCGGTTCTACGGCGACTTCCACCAGGTCACCGACGCGGAGGTACGCGCGCTGCTGGCCGAGGGCGCGCGGTGACGGTTCGCGTGGTCTGGGTACGGTCGGACCATGGAGATGACCTGTCCCAAATGTCAGGGCGCCATGCGGACGTACGAGCGCAACGGCGTCACCGTCGACCAGTG
>JBOGDG010000243.1:0-5507 GCA_050701655.1 Micromonosporaceae bacterium | reverse complement strand
CGCGGTCGCCGAGTCGCTCACCGGCGGCGCGCTGGCGGCGGCGATCGTGGAGGTGCCCGGCGCCAGCACGGTGTTCCGGGGCGGCCTGGTGCTGTACGCGGTGGAGCTGAAACACACGCTGGGCGGCGTACCGGAGGAGTTGCTGGCGGCACGGGGTCCGGTGGACCCGGACGTCGCGACGGCGCTGGCGGAGGGGGTACGGGCCCGGTGCGGGGCCAGCTGGGGGCTCGCCACCACCGGGGTCGCCGGACCCGACGCGCACGGCGGCCAGCCGCCCGGCACGGTGTGGCTCGGCCTGGCCGGCCCGGACGGTACGCGAGCCGACCGGCTGCGGCTCGACGGCGACCGTACGGCGGTGCGCGCCGGCTCGGTGGCGGCGGCGCTGACGCTGCTCGGCGACGCGATCGGGGTGTGAGCTCGGTAACTGCGGATCTGTGGCCGGGTGAACCCTGGTGCACGGTTTGCCGGCGGAGCGAGCTACCGTGTCGTGATCGGCCAGCGCACGTTCGCGGTGTGAGATCGGGCGGGGCCGGGGTACCGTGGCTTTCAGTCCGGTGAGTCGGTGTCGGCGAGGAGGTGCGCGATGGTTCTACTGCGGAGAGTCCTCGGCGACGCCCTGCGGAGCCGCCGCCTCGACCAGGACCGCACCCTGCGCGACGTCTCCACCAACGCCAACGTCAGTCTCGGCTATCTCTCCGAGATCGAGCGCGGCCAGAAGGAAGCCTCCAGCGAGCTGCTCGCCTCGATCTGCGACGCGCTCGACACCGGGCTCTCCGAGGTGCTGCGGGAGGCCAGCGGCACCATGGCGCTCGCCGAGGAGATGGCCCAGATGATGGAGCCGGAAGCGGCGCCGGTCGAGCCCAGCGGCGATGGCGTACGGATGCCCGAGGCGAAGCTGTCGACCTCCATCGAGCTGTCGATCGAGTCGCCGGAGCAGCGCCGCGACGTCGTCTGCGCCGCCTGACCCCGCGTAGCATCCTGATCATGCGTAGCATCCCGGCTCTCCGGCGGCGATTTCGCCGGGGGTGAGGTGACGCGGAATCCGCGGCCTGCCACGATGGACAGGGGCGTCACGTACACGCAGCCAGCGGGGGAGACCGCAGAGAGGACCGCGACATGGCGAATCCGTTCGTCAAGGCCTGGAAATACATGATGGCGCTGTTCGGCGCGAAGATTGACGAGTACGCCGACCCGAAGGTGCAGATTCAGCAGGCGATCGAGGAGTCCCAGCGCCAGCACCAGGCTCTCGTACAGCAGGCCGCGGCGGTCATCGGCAACCAGCGCCAACTGGAGATGAAGCTGTCCCGGCAGCTCTCCGAGGTGGAGAAACTGCAGGCCTCGACCCGGCAGGCGCTCACCCTCGCGGAGAAGGCGCGCGCCGAGGGCGACGAGAAGAAGGCCGACGAGTACGAGAAGGCCGCGCAGGTGTTCGCCACCCAGCTGGTCTCCGCCGAACAGGGCATGGAAGACCTCAAGACGCTGCACGACCAGTCGCTGGGCGCCGCCGCGCGGGCCCGCAAGGCGGTCGAGGACAACGCGATGATGCTCAAGCAGAGGCTCGCCGAGCGCACCAAGCTGCTCAACCAGCTGGAGCAGGCGAAGATGCAGGAGAAGATCGCGCACTCCCTGGAGTCGATGAGCGATCTCGCCGCGCCGGGCGCCGTACCGTCCCTGGACGAGGTACGCGACAAGATCGAGCGCCGGTACGCCGCCGCGCTGGGCCGCGCCGACCTGGCACAGAACTCCGTCGAGGGCCGGATGATCGAGGTGGAGCGCTCCACGCTCGACATGGCCGGCAACAGTCGGCTGGAGCAGATCCGGGCCAGCATGTCCGGAGACAAGCTCGAGTCGGCGCCGGAGCGCGCCGCGGTCGAGTCCGGGGACGCCACGCCCGAGCCGGGCGCGGCGAAGCTGGAGCAGATCCGGGCCAGCCTCGCCAAGGAGCAGAACACCGACGCCTCCGCCGGCTGAGGCCGTTCGGGGCCACCCGGTAGGGGCCAGCATGGGCGGTCCGGTAGGGAGCCAGCATGGGCGGTGATCCGCGGGATCGGCAGCTGCGCCGGCTGCACCGGCTACGCCGCTCCGCCCGGCGCTGGACGGTGTACGCCGGCGGCCTGGGCGGCGCCACCGCCGTGCTGGTCCCGTACGCCGGGCTCGGCCTGCCCGACGCCTGGTGGGCGGCCGCCGCCGGTTGCTCGATGGTGCTGGCGCTGTTCCGCTGGCTCGACTACCGGCGGATTGCCGCGCTGCCGCTCCCGGAGCCACAGCCGGTCGAGGAGCGCGGCCCCCGGTGGGAGCAGCTGCTGCGGGGGCATCCGCTGGGGCGTTCGCTCACCGACGAGCTGCGCCGGCAGCGGGAACGGCTCAGCTTCCGCGACTCCGCCGCCGCTGCCGCCTGGCAACGACTCGAACGCGCCTCCCGCGCCATGCCCGCGCTCGCCGAGCGGCTGCCCAGCTCCGCCTCCGAAGCCGCGGTGGAGGGGATCGCGGTGGAGGCGGTGCTGCGGGATCTGTCGTACAAGATCGTGGACGTGGAGCGGGGGTTGGCGGCCGCGCCGAGCGATGCCCGCCGCCCGCTCGAAGTCGCCCGCGACGGGCTGGTGGAGCAGCTCACCGAGGGTGTGGACGCGTACGAGCGGCTGGTCGCCGCCGCCGCGGAGTGCGTCGCGGAAGGCGCCCGTACCGTCGACAACTCTGCCGCCACCCAGCTCACCGAGGCCACCGACAGGCTGGTCGGCTTCGCCACCGGGCTCGGCGAGCTACGCGACCTCCGCTCCTCCTGAGGCCGCGGTCGGGGGCTGCGGCAGGAGGCGGCCGACTGCGAGCAGGGGGCCGTTGTCAGGGGGTGCCGGTCTGGCAGGTCGGGCACCAGTACGTGATCCGATCCTCCACCACCCCGGTGCCCTGCCGGTGGCTGCGGATCGGGGTGCCGCAGCGGCGGCAGGGGCGGCGTGCCCGCTCGAACACCCAGGTGCTCTCGCCGCGGCGCAGCGAGCCGGTGGTGACCTGCGCCCACCGCTCCCGGTTCGCGGACAGCAGCCGGTGTGCCACCGCGACCAGGCCGTCGAGATCGGACACCTGCCCCGCCGGGGTCCACGGCGAGACCCCCCGCAGGAACAGCAGCTCGCACTTGTACAGGTTGCCGATACCGGCGAGGTTGCGCTGATCCAGCAGCGCGGTGGCGATCTCGCGCTCCGGGCGGGCGGCGAGCCGGCGTACCGCCTCGGCCGGGTCCCAGTCGGGGCCGAGCAGGTCCGGCCCGAGGTACCCGACCAGCCGCGACTCCTCGCCGGAAGGAACCAATGCCAGCTCGTGTACGTGAAACCCGACCGCCGTCACCTCCGGGGTCGACAACGCCACCCGGAGCTGGTGGGAGGGGCGACCCCGCCACGGCTCCCCAGCCCGGTACAGCCGCCAGGTACCGTCCATCCGCAGATGGGAGTGCAGGGTGAGCGCGCGACCGTCCGGGGCGGCGGTACGCAGCAGCAGGTGCTTGCCGCGGCTGACCACCTCCGTCACCGTCCAGCCGGTCAGGTCAGTCGTCGCCAGCCGCGGCACCCGGAAGTCGCTGCCGGTCAAGGTCGCGCCGGCCAGCGCCTGATGCAGCTGCTGCGCGTACCGCCAGACGGTGTCACCCTCCGGCATCCGGCCTCCCGGCGATCCGTACGATGTCGCCCGGCGTGACGCGGAGCCGGTCCGCGGCGCTACCGCCGTTCACCGCGACCGCCACGTGGTCGGCGGAGTCGAGGAGCACCACCAGTACGCCGTCGCCGGCCGACCCGAAGGTCTCGCCCCGCCGGCCCGGCACCCCGGCCACGTCCAGCGACTCCGGCAGCCGTTCGAACTGCGCCGCCCCCGCCGCGAGCTGTACGTTGCCGAACCGGTCCACGCCGAGCACCTCCGCCTCCAGCCAGTCGTCGCCGGTACGCGTGACCGGGTCGGGGAGGCGTACCAGGTCGGCGGGGTCGAGCGGCGCACCGGCGGCGGCGAGGTCGAGGCCGGCGGCGAGGTGCGCGGCGACCGGCGCGAACACGTCCCGGCCGTGGAAGGTACGCCGTACCGGTGCCACGAACAGCTCCGCGTTGTCGAGCAGCGCCACCCGCTCGGGACCCCCGAGCGCGTCGGCCGCCCACGGCAGCAGCCCGTTGTCGGGGCCTACCAGCAGCCCACCAGGCGTCTGTACGGCGATCGGCCGGCGTGCCGTACCCACGCCGGGATCGACCACCGCGAGGTGCACCGCGGCCGGGAGGTACAGCACCGTCTGCGCCAGCAGCAGCGCACCGCGCGGGACGTCGCCCGGCGGCACCTGGTGCCCGATGTCGATCACCCGTACGCCCGGCGCGATCCGGGCGATCACGCCGTGGCACGCCGCCACGAAGCCGTCCGCCAGCCCGTAGTCGGTGGTGAAGCTGATCCAGCCGTACCCGGTCACAGTCGCCACGCTAGCCGGCGTTGACGCTGCCGTGGTCCAGGGCCGCGAGGGTAACGGCGGGACTCTCCTTAACGATCTAGGAAGCGGAATCTGGGGAGGGTCGCCGCGCGGTGGCCCGGAAGGAGCTCACGGTGCGGAAGTCTCTTCGATGGTCGGCGGCCGGCCTGGCCGCGGCGGCGGCGCTCGGCGCCGCGCTGCTGACGGCGCCCTCGGCGTCGGCGATCAACTCGTACAACGCGGTGCCGGCGCCCGAGCGCACCGAGGTGGGCGCGTTCATGGCGCTGTGGGACCGTACCGCCGACGGGGTGCCGGACCGCTTCGACTGGGTGTGCAGCGGCACCATGATCGACGACGACACCTTCCTCACCGCCGGCCACTGCACCGACGACTGGCCGGCCGGCACCCGCTTCTTCACCTCGTTGGAGCAGGACGTGGAGACGAAGCTGGTCGAGGCCGCCGCGAAGGGGCTCACCCCGGCGCAGACCGCGAAGCTGTTCCTGGACAAGAAGTGGGCGGTGGAAGGCGACACGCACCAGGATCCGGCGTACCCCGGTAACTCGGCGGACTCCCACGACATCGGCGTGATCGACTTCGCCGACCGCCGGGTCACCCCGGCCGGCGTCTGGCGCTTCACCCCCGCCACCCTGCCCACCGCCGGCCAGCTCGACGCGCTCGGCCCGCAGGGCCTGAAGGGCCTCGAGTACGTCGTCGCCGGCTACGGCACGCAGGAGGCGGTACGGGGCCCCGGCGGCCACACCCACCCTGGCGGGGGCGTACGGATGAAGGCGCCGCTCAGCTACGACGCGCTGAACAACACCTGGCTGCGGTTGGCGATGACCGCGCCGCAGGGCAACGGCGGGGCCTGCTATGGCGACTCCGGTGGCCCGAACTTCGCGGTGATCGGTGGCAAGCTGGTGCTCGTCGGCACCACGATCACGGGTGACTCGCCGTGCTACGCCACCAACGTCGCGTACCGGCTGGACGTCCCCAACGCGCGGTCGTTCCTCTCCGCGTACGTGACCCTGCCGTAGCCGTCTGGTAAGCCCCCGAGCCGGGCTCACCCTGAGGGTGAGCC
>JBOGDG010000242.1:0-5552 GCA_050701655.1 Micromonosporaceae bacterium | reverse complement strand
GCTGCTGACCCAGCTGCGCACGGTGGCCCGCCACCTGCCCGGCGGCACCCTGGACCCGGGTGGGATCGCGATGCACCTGCTCGACGAGGTACGCGCCGCCGTACCGTCCGACCGCGCCGCGGTGCTGTCGGCCAGCGGCGGCGGCCGGCTGGTGGTGCTGGCGCAGTACGGCTCGGAGCGGGTCGACTGGGAGACGTCGCTGGACGCCGACACCCCGGTGGCCGACGCCTGGGCCAGCCAGCAGCCGCAGGTGGCGAGCGGGTCGCTGTCCCGCTCCCGGTCCAGCTCCGGCGAGGTGTCGGTGCTGGTGGTGCCCCTGGTGGCGGGGGTACGCACGGTCGGGCTGGTCGCCGCGGAGACCGACCTGGCCTCGGCGTACGGCCGGCAGACCGTCGACGCGGTCACCGAGCTGGGGACCCCGGCGGCGCTGCGGCTGGAGGCGGCGCTGCTCTTCGACGACGTGCGGTCCCTGGCGACCAGTGAGGAACGGCAGCGGCTGGCCCGCGAGATCCACGACGGGGTGGCCCAGGAGCTGGTGATGGTCGGGTACGGCATCGACAACGCGCTCGCGCAGCTGCCCGACGGGGGCGACGGTCAGGCCGGCGAGGAGCTGCGCAGCCTGCGCGCCGAGGTGACCCGGGTGATCACCGAGCTGCGGCTGTCGCTGTTCGAGCTGCGCTCCGAGGTGGACCGGCACGGTGGGCTCACCAGCGCGATCGCCGACTACGCCCGTACGGTCGGCGCGTCGGCGGCGCTGCGCGTACACCTTTCGCTCGACGAATCCACCGCACGGCTGCCCGCCGCGGTGGAGGCCGAGCTGCTGCGGATCGCCCAGGAAGCCATCACCAACGCCCGCAAACACGCGCTCGCGGAGAACCTGTGGGTGACCTGTGAGGTGGATCCCCCGTACGCTCGCATCGAGGTATCCGACGACGGACAGGGCATCGGTCCACAGTCCCCCGACGGCCGGTACGGTCTGTCGATCATGGCGGAGCGCGCCGACCGGATCAGAGGACACCTGGAGATCCGGTCCCGCGACCCGCACGGCACCACAGTCGCGGTGGTCCTCGGAGCGAGGGGCCGGCACGGTAGCGTATCGGCACCGGAGGGGGTAAGTAGAGACGATGGCCACAAGTCCGATGCCGACAGGGCGTACCAAGATCCTGCTGGTCGACGATCACGATCTGATCCGTAAGGGGCTGCGGCACGCGTTCCAGCGGGACGCGCAGTTCGAGGTGGTGGGCGAGGCCGATACCGCCGCCAACGCGGTACGGCAGGCCGCCGCGCTCTCGCCGCACGTGGTGATCATGGATCTGCGGCTGCCCGACGGCAGCGGGTTGGAGGCGACCCGCCAGCTCCGCAAAGCGCACCCGACGATGGGGATCGTGGTGCTCACCATGTACGCGGGCGACGACCAGCTGTTCGGCGCTCTGGAGGCTGGCGCCAGCGCCTTCGTACCGAAGAGTGCCCCGGCCGACGACGTGGTGGCCGCCGCCCGGCACGCCGCGTCCTCCCCCAACGCGTTCACCGCCGCCGATCTGGCCGAGGCGATGAAGCGCCGGCTGGCGCCGTCCGGTCCGCAGCTCTCGCCGCGCGAGGGCCAGGTGCTCAAGCTGCTCGCCGACGGGATGAGCGTCGCGGGGATCGCCAAGCAGCTCTATGTCAGCGAGTCGACGGCGAAGACCCACATCTCGAAGTTGTACGAGAAGCTGGGCGCCGCCAACCGGGCGCAGGCGCTGATGACGGCGCTGCGGCTGGGGCTGCTGGAAGCCCCCGACTCCCCGAAGTTCTGACCCGGCACTGGACTCTGACCTACCGGCCGGTAGACTACGGCCGGTAGTTTTTCGGGGGTTTTCGCACCTTCTCCGTAAAGGATGGACGCGGCGATGCCGAACCCTCAGGTCAGCCGACTGCGCACGCTCGGGCTGATGTTCTGCCTGCTCGGCGGCACCCTGATCACATTTGGCTGGATGGGCACGGCGCGGGTCGCCTGCGTCGACTGCCAGATGCCGTACCTGCTCTCCGCCGGCGCCGGCGGGCTCGCGTTGATCGTGTTCGGGGTCGGGCTGCTGGTGATCGCGCAGCTGCGGGCCGAGGGCGACAAGCTCGCCGAGCGGTTGACCGCCCTCGTCGAACCACCCCCGGCTCCCGAGGACGTGGCGACCGTGCCGCCCCCGATGGACCCGGAGCCGACCGAAGCGGAGGCGGAGGCCGACGCACCGGCGCCGTCCATGGACACCGAGCAGCTGCCGGCCCACCGCGCTCCCGAGGAGGCGCCGACGCTCACCGGCGACGACTACACGCTGCCGTCCAGGCCCTGAAGCCGGGACCCCGGCCGGCTAGTCGCCCAGATACGCGGCGCGCAGCGTCTCCTGCTGCAGCATCTCCCGGCCGGGGCCGGTGAACACCACGCGCCCCTTCTGCATCAGGAACGCCTGGTCCGCGCTGGCCAGTACGCCGGCGTTCTGCTCCACCATCAGCACGGTGACGCCCTCGGAGTTGATCTGGCGTACGGCGGCGAACACCTGACCGATCAGCTTCGGCGACAGCCCCAGTGACGCCTCGTCGATCAGCAGCAGCCGGGGCGAGGCCATCAGCCCGCGACCGAGCGCCAGCATCTGCTGCTCGCCGCCGGAGAGGGTGCCGGCGAGCTGGTCGCGCCGCTCGTCGAGCCTCGGGAACAGCTCCAGCACCCGTCCCAGGTTGACGTTGACGGCACGCCGGTTGCGGCGGCGCGGCCACGCCCCCAGCCGCAGGTTCTGCGCCACGGTCAACTGCGGGAACACCCGGCGGCCCTCCGGCACCAGGACGATGCCGCGGCGTACCCGTTCCCGGGCGTCGAGTTTGCCCAGCTCGACGCCGTCGTAGCGGACCACGCCGCGGCGGCTGGGCAGCAGCCCGGCGAGATTGAGCAGCGTGGTGGTCTTGCCGGCCCCGTTCAGCCCGATCAGTACGGCGTTGGAGCCTTCCTCGACCGCCAGCCGCACCCCGTGCAGCACCGGGACGGCACCGTACCCGGCCTCCAGCCCTTCCACCTCAAGCAGCGCCATCGACGTCCTCCAACCCGTCCCCCAGGTACGCGGCCACCACGTCCGGGTGCCGCTGGATCTCCGCCGGTTCACCGGTGGCGAGCAGCTTGCCGAAGTTGAGCACGTACACGTAATCGCAGGTACCGACCACCAGCGGTACGTGGTGCTCGATCATCAGGATGGTCAGGCTCAACGCGTCGCGCAGCCGGCGCAGCGTGTCGCCGAGCTGGTGCGCCTCCTCCGGGCTCATCCCGGACGACGGCTCGTCCAGCAGCAGCGCCAACGGGTCGGTGGCCAGTGCCATCGCCAGGTCGCACTGCTTCTGCGTGCCGTACGAGAGGTCGCCGACCCGCTCGTCGGCGTACCCCCGCAGCTCCAGGAAGTCCAGGATCTCCTCGGCGTCGCGCCGCAGCTCGCGTTCCCGTTCCAGGCTGGACGGCAGCCCGAATAGGCCGGTGACCACGCTGTAGCCGGCGCGCTGGTGCAGCGCCAGCATCACGTTGTCGAAGACCGTCAGCTCGCCCACCACGCCGAGGTTCTGCCAGGTACGCGCCAGCCCGAGCTGGGCGCGCCGGTGCGTCGGCAGCTTCGAGATGTCGGTGCCGGCGAACTCGACACTGCCGTGCTGCGGCTGGTAGATGCCGGTCAGGCAGTTGAAGAACGAGGTCTTGCCGGCGCCGTTGGGGCCGATCAGCCCGACGATCTGGCGCTCGTGCACGTCCAGGTCGACGCCGTCGAGCACCTGCAGTCCACCGAACCGCAGGCTGATCCCGCGTACCGTCAGCAGTCGGGCCATCAGCGTTCCTCCTGGTCAGGCGGTTGTTCCGGCGCCGGTCTGCGGTGATGCGCCAGCGGGCCGCCGCCCAGCCACCGCCGCAGCGGCGCCAGCTGCTGGCCGATGCCGCCCGGATACAGGGTCAGGGTGAGCAGCAGCAGTAGCGCCCCGATGAACGGCGCGACCACGTGCAGCGTCGCCTCGGAGAGGAAATCCGGACGGTTCGGGACGTGTTCCAACCACTCCGGGAGTACGTGCGGCAGCAGCGCGAAGAACGCCGAGCCGATCACCACGCCGGCCCGAGATCCGAGGCCACCGACGACCGCCATCAGCACCCACACCAGCGCGATCTGGAAGTCGAAGTCGAGCGCCTGTACCACGGTGTTCCAGTGCGCGAACAGCGCGCCCGCCACGCCCGCCAGCCCTCCGCTGATCACGAACGCCAGCAGCTTGTAGCCGGTGACGTTGATCCCGAGTGTGGCGGCGACCCGCTCGTTGTTGCGTACCGCCACGATGGCGCGGCCGGCCTTGGTCTTCATCAGCCGCCAGTCCAGCAGCAGCACCAACCCCAACACCCCGAGGCAGAGGTACGCGTACTGCATCTCACCGGCGAGCAGCGCGGGCCGGGGGGCCTCCGCGCCGGCACCGCCGCCGGTGAAGGCCCGCCAGTTGAACAGCGTGGTCTCGGCGGTGAGCCCGAACGCGAGGGTCACCAGCGCCAGGTAGAGGCCGCTGACCCGCAGCGCCACCAGCCCCAGCAACGCGGCCAGCGCCGCCCCGGTGAGCGTGGCCACGACCACCGCCATCAGGAAGTCGCCACCGAGCCGGGACACCACGAACGCCGAGGCGAACGCGCCGATGCCGACGAACGCCTGATGCCCCAGGGAGACCTGGCCGGCGTGGCCGGTGATCACGTTGACCGACAGCCCGATCACCGCGTAGATCGCGGCGAGCGCGATCCGCTGGTTCCAGGTGATGTCGGCCAGCAGCGGCGCCACCGCCACCGCGGCGAGGATCGCCAGCGCGACCAGGGTGCGCCCCAGCAGCCCGACCGCCGACGGCGCGAACCGCCGCCGGACCACCGGCATGATCTCCGTCGCTGCCAACTCAGGCCTCCTTACCGAGCAGGCCGCTCGGGCGTACCAGCAGCACCACCAGCAGCATCAGGAACACGGTGAGCTCGGTGGCCCCCGGTACGCCGAGTTTCTGGCCCAGCACGTACTCCCCGGCACCGCGTGCCATGCCGAGCAGTACGCCACCGACGAACGCCCCCGGCAGGCTGGTCATGCCACCCAGCACCGCGGCGGTGAACGCCGGCACCAGCGTCACCGCGGTCATGAAGCCCGGATAGAACACGTCGATCGGCGCCTGCATCACCCCGGCGATGCCGCCCAGCAGCGCGGCCATCCCCCAGATCAGGCGGGACACCATCGGGGTGCTGATCCCGATCACCTTGGTGGCGAAGGTGTCCTGCGAGGTGGCCAGCACCGCCAACCCGAGATCCGTACGCGAGAAGAACCAGGCCAACGCCAGCGCGACCACCGCCAGCATCCCGACGATCAGGAACCGCTGCGGCACGATCCCGGCGCCCAGTACGGAGATGCTGTCGCCGCTGATCGCCGGCTGCAGCACCCGCGGCTCGGGCTGCGCCACCAGTACGGTCACCGCGATCACGAACAGCGCGACGCCGACGGTGGCGACCAGCAGCGTGATCCGCGAGGACTCCAGCAGCGGGCGTACCACCAACT
>JBOGDG010000241.1:0-5560 GCA_050701655.1 Micromonosporaceae bacterium | reverse complement strand
ACCCGGTGGTGCAGCCGGTCCACCCGGGCCGCGACCCAGGTCAGGTACGTCGCCACCAGCACCACCGTCGCGACCACCCCGACCACCCACCACATGGCGGGAATCGTACGCAGCCCAGGCGCTCGGTGGGCCGGCCCCTCAGCCAGCTCTCAGCAGCGGCAGCAGCACCTCGTCCACGATCTCCACCAGCACCTGGTCCGGGATCGGTACGCCCTGGAACAGGAACTCCTGCCGGAGCATCGCCCGCGGCACGTCCAGCCGCCGGGGTGTCACCGCCGTGTCATCGATCTCTCCGCGTGCGACCGCCCGGCGGACGATCTCCCGCATCGCCGCACGGCCGGTGCCCTGCGAGTACCGGCGCAGCTCAGCGGTACGACCCGGATCGCCCAGCGTGTCGCTCAGCAGCCCCCGCATCGCCTCCCCGGTCGGGCCGGCCAGCAGCTCGGCGCCGGCTCGCAGGGTGGCGAGCAGGTCACCGCGCAGACTGTCGGTGTTCGGTGCGGCGGCGGGGTCCGGCATCGCGTGGTAGACCGCCTCGACGGCGAGCTCCATCCGCGACGACCAGCGCCGGTACAGCGACGCCTTGCTCGCCTTCGCCCGCTCGGCGACCCGCTCCATGGTCAGCTTCGCGTACCCCACCTCAGCCAGCTCGGCGAGCGTCGCCTCCAGGATCGCCGTGTGCAGCGCCTCCCCGCGCCGCCGCGGCAGCTTGCGGTGGTCGCCGGCCAGGGCGCCGTGGTCGGTGGTCATGACGCCTCCGCGGCGACCACCCGGCCGGTGCTGCCGTCCACCGTCACCTGCTGGCCGTCGGTGAGTACGGCGGTGCCCTTGGCGGTGCCCATGATCGCGGGGATGCCGTACTCCCGGGCCACGATCGCGGCGTGCGAGCCGAGCCCGCCCGAGTCGACCACCACCGCCGCCGCGCGGGGGAACAACGGCGTCCACGACGGATTCGTGTACGGGCACACCAGCACTTCGCCTGCCCGCAGGTTCGCGAACTCGGCCGGGCTCCGGATCACCCGTACCGCGCCGGTGACCCTGCCTCTGCTTGCTGGGGTGCCTGAGACCAGCGCGTCACCGTCGTCGTGGTGCGGGAACACCAACCCCGGGTCGAGCAGCGGTACGCCGGTCAGCTCGTCGCGTTTCGCGGTGCGCTGCCGTACCGCCGCCGACAGCTGATCCCTCACCGAAGCGGACAGCGCCGTGACGTCGGTGACCGCCTCCAGCTCCTCCAACCGCAGGTGGAACACCTGCTCCGGGTGCTCCAAGACGCCGGCGCCGGCCAGCCGGGCGCCGATCTCCAGTAGCGAGCGGCGCAGCACCGGCAGCGGCTCGGTGAAGTAGAAATGGCTGTCCTCGCGGAACGCGATGCCGGCCCGGGCGGCGGCCACCCAGCGCCGCATCCGGACCCGCCGCTTCGGGGCCCGCAGCCGGGGGTGCGCGAGCAGCGCTTCAAGGGCCCGGTCGGCGGGTTCGGCGGCGTCGGACGGTTTCGCGGCGAGCACCTGCACCAGACCGAGCACGATCTGCGGCGACTCCCCCAGGGTCGGCGGAGTGACCAGCAGCGGGCTCTCGGTTTCGCGGTGCCCGTACTCGGCGAGGAACGCGGCGAAGGCGGCGTGGAAGTCGCCGAACTCGGGCAACCGGTCCAGGTCGAGCGCGGCCACCGCCTCGGCCAGCGCGGGATCGTTGCGTACCAGGGTGGCGAGCGCCTCCAGGGCGTGGTTGGCATCGGTGGTACGGGTCGGCGCTCCCAGCACCACGTCGCCGAACAGCGCGCTGCGCCGGAGCAGCCGCAGCGCGATCAGCACCCGCAGGATCGCCAGCCCGGATCGGGGCAGGTAGCTGATCCGCAGGTCGGCGATCGGATCGATCAGCTGCAGGGCGCGCCGGGGCATCCGGATCAGCTCGGACCACGGCAGACCCGGCAGGTCGACGGCGCCGAGCTCGCGGACAGCGGCGCGGAAGTCGGCGAAGCGCGGATCGTCGGTCCAGCGCGCCGGGTCGTACCGCCGGGCCAGCGACGCCAGCCGGTACGGCGTACGCAGGATCCCGAGCATGGGGCGCGGCGAGGGCGGCACCATCCGGTCCACCACGCCGTCTTCCTCGTGCAGGAAACCGTGAAACGCGCCGCGGATCCCGAAGTGCTCGGTCACCTTCGCCATCAGCCCCGCCGGGCCGTACGGCAGCCAGGTGGTCACGTCGATCGGGTACGGCCGCACCGGCAGGTACTCCAGCAGGATCGACCCCAGCTTGCGCTGCGCCGGGTTCAGCCGTACCGGAGGCGGCGGCAACGCGGTCATCGGGCGCGCCTGCAGCAGCAGGAGCCGGCCGTCGGCGTACCCCCACTCGATGTCCTGTGGCTGGCCGAAGTGCTCCGCGACCGCGACCCCGAGCCGGGCGAGCTCTGCCAGCGCGCCGTCCGGCAACCGCTCGGCGTCCTCGGAACCCGGCTCGTGCCGGACTCCCCCGCCGGCGGCGCCCCGGATCACCACCTCGCGTTGTCCGGGGGTGAAGTCCCGTACGTTGCCGCGCCGATCGAGCACGTAGTGGTCCGGCGTCACCAGGCCGGAGACCACCGCCTCGCCGAGCCCGCTGCTGGCGTCGACCACGAGCTGTTCCCGGTCGCCGGTGACCGGGTTGGCGGTGAACATCACGCCCGCCAGCTCCGCGTCGACCATCGACTGCACCACCACGGCGATGCTCAGCTCGGCCGAGTCGATCCCCCGCTCGGCGCGGTACGCGATCGCCCGGTCCGTCCACAGTGAACCCCAGCAGCGGCGTACCGCGTCGACCACCGCTGCTTCCCCGACCACGTTCAGGTAGGTGTCCTGCTGGCCGGCGAAGGCGGCGCCCGGCAGGTCCTCGGCGGTGGCGCTGGACCGTACCGCGACCGGGCCGGCGCCGAGCTCCGCGTACCCGTCGGCGATCGCGTGGCGTGCCGCCTCGGGGATCTCCAGCGCCTCGAACTGGTCACGGATCGGGGCGCCGCCGGACTCCCCGGGGTGGGCCGGGATCCGTACCCGCGGGGCCACCAGCTGGTACGCCGCGGTGGTCACCACGAAGCCGCCGGGCACCGGGAACCCGGCGCCCACCAGCTCCCCCAGGTTGGCTGCCTTGCCGCCGGCGACCGCCAGGTCGGCCCGGCTCAGCGCCTTCAGTGGTACGACGAGCGTCATAGCCTCTCCCCGAGCCTCATAGCCTCTCCTCGACATGAGCGGTGGTACGCAGTGGCCGCGCCGGAAGTGCGACCGCGAGCCCGAAGGCGACCACGAGCAGGGGCGCCATCATCGCGAACACCACCGGTACGGCCTCGGCGGCTCCGGCACCGCCCGGCTCGGCGAGCCGCCAGGTGATCAGCGCACCCACCACAGCGACCCCGACCGAGGCGCCGATCTGCCGCAGGAACGTGACCGACGAGGTGGCCGCGCCGAGATCCGCGTACGCCACCGAGTTCTGGGTGGCGAGCACCATCACCTGCATCACCAGCCCGACCCCGAGCCCGATCAGCAGCATCACGCCGACCAGCGCGGACACACCCCCACGGCCACCCACCACCCCGAGCAGCACCAGCCCGAGCGCGGCGACGGCGGTGCCGGCCACCGGGTAGCCCTTGTACCGCCCGGTACGGGTGATCAACCGGCCCGAGACCACCGTGGTGAGCAGGACGCCGGCCATCAACGCCGTCACCACGATCCCCGACCGGGTGGCCGATACGTGCAGCACGATCCGTAGGAACGCCGGCAGGTACGTCACCGTCCCGAACAGCGCGAAGCCGATCAGAAAGCTGATCGCCACCGGGATCGCGAACCCGCGGTCGGCGAACAGTCGCAGCGGCAGGATCGGGTCGACCGCCCTCCGGGCGGTGAGCAGCCAGGCGGCCGTGCCGAGCAGCGCCAGCACCAGCCAGCGGGGATCGCCGGTCTGGCCGAGCAGCACCACTCCGACCACCGCCGCGCCGAGTGTGACCGCCCCCGGGTAGTCGATCGGGGCGCCCCCGGTGGGCCGCGGCAGCCGCAGCGTGGCGGTCAGGACGGCGAAGGCGAGCAGCCCGAGCGGGGGGTAGATCGCGAAGATCCAGCGCCAGCCCCACTGGTCGACGAACACGCCACCGATCAGTGGCCCACCGACGGCGGCGACCATGTACCCGGCGCCGATGTAGCCCAGGTAGCGACCCCGTTCCCGGGGACTCACCAGCTCGCCGATGATCGCCTGCGCCCCGATCATCAGCCCGCCGCCGCCCACGCCCTGCAGCGCCCGGAACACGACCAGCTGCGGCATCGACTCGGCCAGCCCGCAGAGCACCGCGCCGGTGACGAAGACCCCGAGCGCGACCTGGATCACCGGTTTGCGGCCGAACCGGTCGCCGAGCTTGCCGTACACCGGCATCACCACGGTGGCGGCGGCCAGGTACGCGGTGACCACCGCGGGCATCTGCTCCAGCCCACCGAGATCGCGCGCCACCGACGGCAGGGCGGGCGCCATGATCGTCTGGTCCAGCGCACCCATCAGCATGGTGAGCAGCAGGCCCGGGAACGCCAGGCCGATGGAGTTACGCCGCTCCGTCATGCTCACCCCGCTAAGAAACGCTCCGTTCTCTAAACGCTAACCGGAACGCCTAAGAAACGCAACGTTCACTCGTGGCGCGGCGGTGGTGGCGGCGACGCTCAGTGGGTGTCGGGGTGGAAGAGGCGGTCTTCGAGTACGTCGTCGTCGCCGGTGACCAGGCCGGAGGTGGCGTCGATGGCGGTGGCGTACACCTCGAGCACCCGCTCCGCGACCGCCGGCCAGTCGTAACGGGCCACCACGTCGCTGGCGCGGGCGGCGAGCGCGGCGCGCCGCGCCGGATCGTCCAGCAAGTCGGCGAGCTCCGAGGCGAGCGCGGCGGTGTCGCCGACCGGGAACAGCACACCCGCCTCACCGCCGGCCAGCACCCGCCGGAACGCGTCCAGGTCACTGGCGACCACCGGCGCACCGGCGGCCATCGCCTCGGTGAGGATCATGCCGAAGGACTCGCCGCCGGTGTTCGGGGCGACGTACACGTCGACGCTGCGCAGCATCCGCGCCTTGTCCACTTCGGACACCTTGCCGAGGAAGGTCACCCGGTCCGTCAACGGCGCGGCCAGCACCTGGGCCGGATCCCCCGGCCCCGCCACCAGCAGCCGAAGCCCGGGACGCTGCGCGGCGAGCCGGGCGAACGCCGCGGTCAGCACCCCGAAGCCCTTGCGGGGCTCGGTGAACCGTCCCAGGAAGCCGATCGCGCCGCCGTCACCGGGCCAGCCGTCGAGCGGCTCGGCGGCGGCGAACCGGGCCACGTCCACCCCGTTCGGGATCTCCACCGCGCCGCCGCCCAGGTGCTCCACCTGCACCTTGCGCGCCAACGCGCTGACCGCGATCCGGGCCGTGATCTTCTCCATCACCGGCTGCAGCACGCCCTGCGCCGCGCTCAGCGCCCGGGACCGGGTCATCGCGGTGTGGAACGTCGCCACCACCGGCCCGCGCGCCGCCACACACGCCAGCAACCCGAGGCTGGGCGCCATCGGCTCGTGCAGGTGCAGTA
>JBOGDG010000240.1:0-5560 GCA_050701655.1 Micromonosporaceae bacterium | reverse complement strand
CCGATGGGGTCAGCCGAAGCGGCCGGTGATGTAGTCCTCGGTCTGCTTCTGGGCGGGGTTGCTGAAGATCTTCTGGGTCTGGTCGAACTCGATCAGCTTGCCGTGCCGCTCGCCCGCCTCGTCCACCTCAGCGGTGAAGAACGCCGTACGGTCGCTGACCCGGGCCGCCTGCTGCATGTTGTGGGTGACGATCACGATGGTGTACTGCTTCGCCAGCTCCGCCATCAGGTCTTCGATCTTGGTGGTGGCGATCGGGTCGAGCGCCGAGCACGGCTCGTCCATCAAGATCACTTCCGGCTTCACCGCGATCGTACGTGCGATACACAGCCGCTGCTGCTGGCCACCCGAGAGCGCCAGCGCGCTCTGCTTCAGCTTGTCCTTGACCTCGTCCCAGAGGGCAGCTCCGGTGAGCGCCTCCTCGACCAGGTCGTCCATGTCGGCGACCTTCATGCCGGTGACCCGGGGCCCGTACGCGATGTTGTCGTAGATCGACTTCGGGAACGGGTTCGGCTTCTGGAAGACCATGCCGATCCGGCGGCGCACCTCGATCGGGTCGACGCCGTCGGCGTACAGGTCCTGGCCGTGGTAGCTGACGGTGCCGGTGACGCGGGCGCCGGGGATCAGGTCGTTCATCCGGTTCAGCGAGCGCAGCACGGTGCTCTTGCCGCAGCCCGACGGCCCGATCATCGCGGTGATCCGGTTCTGCCCGATCGTCAGGTCCACGTTGCGTACGGCCTGGTAGTCGCCGTAGTAGGCACTGACGTCGCGCAGCTCGATCACCGATGCCGCTGGTGCCACGTGCAGGTCCTCCGGGGTCGGCGTCTGGTGGCCGGCGGTGATGTGAATGCCGGGCGCGTCCTCGGAGGCACCCGGCACGTTGAGGCGCCCCAACGTGGTCTCAGACATGTCATCCACCTTCGTCATACTCTCCATCACTTCGTCGTCCCCGCGACCCTTACCAGCGCTTCGTGAACTTGTTTCGGATAATGATCGCCACCGAGTTCATCAGCAGCAGGATCCCCAGCAGCAGTACGATCGCCGCCCACCCGATCTCCTGGAACTCCGCGTGCGGGCTCTTGATCAGGCTGTAAATCTGGATCGGCAGCACGGCGTACCGGCTGTCGAGCCCGTCGGGGTTGAACTTGATGAAGGTGACCGCGCCGAGCAGCAGCAGCGGCGCCGCTTCACCGATCGCCCGGGACAGCGCCAGGATCGACCCGGTGGCGATCCCGGGGATCGCCGAGGGCAGCACCTGCCGCCAGGTGGTCTGCCACTTGGTGGCGCCCAGCGCGTACGACCCCTGGCGGATCGACTGCGGGACCGCGCGGATCGCCTCCCGGCTCGCGATGATCACCACCGGTAGCACCAGCAGCGACAGCACGATCGCCGCGGTGATCACGGTGAAACCGAGCCCCAAGGCGCGAGCGATGAGGCCGAGGCCGAGGATGCCGAAGATGATCGACGGTACGCCGGCCAGGTTCTGGATGTTGAGCTCCAGCAGCCGGTTGTACCACTTCGTGTCGTCGGCGTACTCCTCCAGGTAGATCGCGGAGAGCACACCGGTGGGCAGGCACAGCACCGCGGTGACGGTGATGACCCAGAGGGTGCCGGTGAGCGCCGACTGCACGCCTGAGGTGTCGACGCGGGACTTGATGCCGCTGGGCATGCTCGTCCACAGCCGGGAGTCGAGGCGGTTCCAGCCCTTGTAAACCGCGTACCCGATCAGGACCACTAGGAAGGCGAAGGCGATCAGCAGGCACAGCTGCAAAGCCAGCTTGAAGGCGATCTCGCCGGGCCGCATCCGCGGTTGGGTGAGCGACCGGCCGATCTCCTGGGGAGTCTCCCGCGGACGCTCCGGAGCGGCGACGCTTGCCGGGTTCATTCGTACACCTCACGGAATCTGCGCACCATCCGGATGCTCAGTGCGTTGAGCAGGAAGGTGAACACGAACAGCACCGCACCGACCGCGAAGATCGTGCGGTAGTCGAACGAGTCGACGGGAAGGTCACCGGAACCCGCGCCGGCGATGTACGCGGTCATGGTGGCGGCGCCGCGGATCGGGTTCCACTCCACGTGGTCCGAGATCGAGCCGGCGGCGATCGCCACGATCATGGTCTCGCCGATCGCCCGGGAGAGGCCGAGCACCACGGCGGCGACGATCCCGGACATCGCGGCAGGCACCACCACGCGGGTGGAGACCTGCATCTTGGAGGAGGAGAGCGCGTACGCGCCCTCGCGGAGACTGCGTGGCACCGCGCTCATCGCGTCCTCGGCGAGGCTGGCCACGGTGGGGACGATCATGATGCCCATGGCGATGGCGGCGATCAGCATGTTCTGGAACGCGGGCTTCTCAGTGCCCGGCCAGTACTCCCGCAGGATCGGCCCGATGGCGAAGATCGCGAAGGCGCCGTACACCACGGTGGGAACCCCGGCGAGGATCTCCAGGACCGGCTTGAGGACCTTGCGCATCCGTGAGGTGGCGTACTCGCTGAGATAGGTGGCCGAGCCGAGGCCGAGCGGCACCGCGATGCAGATGGCGATGCCCGTGACCACGATGGTGGCGACCAGCAGCGGCAGCACGCCGTACCTGGGGTTGGTGAACAGCGGGGTCCACGCCGTGCCGAGGAAGAACTCGGTGAAGCTGACCTTCTGGAAGAACTCGGCTGTCGGCTCGGCGAGCGCGAAGACGATGCCGACGGTGGTGGCGATCGAGACCACCGCCGCCACGACGAGCAGCGCCTCGATGAGGCCCTCCGCTGGACGCGGGCGCCCCCGCCACCATGGCCTTGCGGCCCTGGTGGCGGGGGTGTCCGGTGTCTGCCGGATCTGTGTCACGTGATGATCCGTCTGCTTTCTCAGATGGCCGCGAACTCGTCGGCGAGGGTCTTCTTCTGCTCGTCGGTGAGCGGAACGTAGTTCGCTTCCTTGACGACGGCGTCGATGTTCTCGATGTAGAACCTCACGAAGTCCTTCACCTGCGCCTTCTCGAGGCTCTTCGCGTTGGCGTAGATGAACAGCGGCCGGGACAGCGGCTTGTAGCTGCCGTCCTGCGCGCTCGCCACACTCGGCTCGACGCAGCCGTCGCCACCGTCGACCTTCAGCGCCTTGAGCTTGTCGGCGTTCTCCTCGTAGTAGGTGAAGCCGAAGTACCCCAGCGCGCCCTTGGTGCTGGCGACGCCCTGCACGAGCACGTTGTCGTCCTCGGACGGCTCGTAGTCGGTACGGCTGGCCTTCTCCTCACCGTTGATCGCCTTGGTGAAGTATTCGAAGGTGCCGGAGTCGGTGCCCGGGCCGTAGAGCTTGAGCGGCTCGTTCGGGAACTTCGGGTCAATCTCGTTCCACGACTTGACCTTCGAGCCGGGCTCCCAGATCTTCTTCAGCTGGGGAACGGTGAGGCAGTCGACCCAGTCGTTGTCCTTGCTCACCACGACGCTCAGGGCGTCGTTGGCGACCGTGAGCTGGACCGGCGTGATGCCGTTCTTCTCGCAGGTCTCCTTCTCCTCGTCCTTGATCGCACGGGAGGCGTCGGAGATGTCGGTCTCACCGGCGCAGAACTTCTCGAAACCGCCGCCGGTGCCGGATGTACCGACGCCGACCTTCACCTGGGGCTGCTCGTCGGAGTAGAGCTCGGCCGCGGCCTCGCTGAGCGGCGCCACGGTGCTGGAGCCGTCGATCTTGACTGCGCCGGAGAGCTCCTTGCCTTCGCCGCCACCGGCAGGGTTGGAAGAACACCCCGTGAGCGCAAGAGCGACCAGCGCGACACCGGCAAATGCCTGCCGGGTCAGAACGTTCCGCTTCACCTTCACGATTGCCTCTCTGTTTGCCGGTTCCACCGGCTGCGTCTGACGTATCTCTGTTGTCGACTCGGACGCTAGGGAGGGCAGGTTGCGTGGTTCCCGGGAGTGGGTGAACGGACGGTGAACTCACATCCGTACCGAGTTAACGAACCAGCGTGGCTGAGATGGCCGTCACGTGAACGGCGGCCCGCAAGGTGAACACAGGTGGTAACGCGGCACAACGGAGGTGCCGCCGGGGGAGGCGCTATTCGCCGCCGCGGGATGGGTTGCCGATGGCGATCATGCGCTCCACGGAGCTGCGTGCGCGTACCGCGATATCGTCGCTGACGGTGACTTCGGTGTACCCGTCACGCAGGCTGCGCAGCAGCTTCGCAGGGGTGATCATCTTCATGTAGCGGCAGGAGGCCCGGTCGTTGACCGGCATGAACTCCACCCCGGTCTTGGCGGCGCGCAGCTGGTGCAGCATCCCGATCTCGGTCGCGACCAGTACCTTCTTCGCGGTGGTGGCGCGCGCGGCCTCGACCATGCCGCCGGTGGAGAGCACCTTCACCCGCTCCGCCGGCACGATGCCCTCGCCGGCGAGGTAGAGCGCCGAGGTGGCGCAGCCGCACTCGGGGTGGATGAACAGGTCGGCGTCCGGCTCGGCGGCGGCCCGCTCGGCGAGCGTCGCCCCGTCGATCCCGGCGTGTACGTGGCACTCGCCGGCCCAGATGCGCAGGTTGTCGCGGCCGGTGACGCGCTTGACGTGGGCGCCGAGGAACTGGTCCGGCAGGAACAGGATCTCCTGGTCGGCGGGGATCGAGCGGACCACGTCGGCGGCGTTGGACGAGGTGCAGCAGACGTCGGTCTCGGCCTTGATCTCGGCGGTGGTGTTGACGTACGCCACCACGGCGGCGCCGGGGTGCTCGGCCTTCCAGGCCCGCAGCTGCTCGACGGTGATGGAGTCGGCGAGGGAGCAGCCGGCGTCCGGGTCGGGGATCAGCACCGTCTTGTCGGGCGAGAGGATCTTGGCGGTCTCGGCCATGAAGTGCACGCCGCAGAACACGATGGTGCTCTGCTCGGCGGTGGCGGCGATCCGGGACAGCGCGAGCGAGTCGCCGACGTGGTGGGCGACGTCCTGGATCTCGGGCACCTGGTAGTTGTGCGCCAGGATCACCGCGTCCTTCTCGGCGGCGAGCGCGCGTACCTGCTCCGCCCAGTCAGTGGGCAGCTCCGTTGTCACGGTCTGGGTCACCGCGGCCTCCGAGGGGTTATCGACTGTTAGTCGAAAACTAGTTTATCATCGGGTACGTGACAGCGAACGGTGACGCCGGACACGAGGTACTCGCGGTAGTCCTACAGGTACGCGACGGAGTCCTCGCCGGGCTGCTCTGGCAGCGGGGGCGGCCCCCGTACCAGGGAAAATGGGCTCTGCCGGGGGGTGCGCTGGCTGCCACGGAAGACCTTGGTCCATCGGTACGCCGGCAGCTCGCCGCCAAGGTCGACGTCCGCGAGCTGTCGCACCTGGAGCAGCTCGACACCAGGGGCGCGGTCGACCGGCATCCGGACCGGCGGGTGATCGCGACCGCGTACCTGGGGCTGGTGCCGGCCGACGCGGACCCGTCGTTGCCGGACGACACCGAGTGGCACCCGGTCGCCGCGCTGCCCGAGCTGGCCTACGACCACGCCGCGATCGTCCAGGCGGGGTGGGACCGGCTGCGGTCGAAGCTGTCGTACACCAATCTCGGGTTCGCGCTGGGGCCGCCGGAGTTCACCATCTCGCA
>JBOGDG010000239.1:0-5566 GCA_050701655.1 Micromonosporaceae bacterium | reverse complement strand
GGACCGGGTCGTACGCGCCCTGCGTGGCGGCGCCGCCCGCCGGGTGGCGGTGGCCAGCTACTTCCTCGCGCCGGGGCTGCTGTACGACCGTGCGGTGGCAGGGGCTCAGGACGCTGGCGCGGTGGCGGTGGCCGACCCGCTGGTCGCCGTACCGGAGCTGGTAAGTGTGGTGCTGGATCGTTACCGGGTGGCGCGTTCGGTGCCGGTCGGCGCCGCGGCCTGAACCCGGCTACGGGGTCCCTTCGCCGCCGTACCCCCGCATGATCTGGGGTTTTGGGCGCTGAGCCACGCGATTGCGTGAGAAAACGTGTGCCGTGGTGCCCAATGCTCGCGATCTTGAGAGCGGAGCGGGAGCGGGCCGGAAGATACAGCGACGCCCGGGCGGATCGCCCGGGCGTCGGTAGCTCTACGAGCTGGGTATCAGGCGGTACGGGCCTGTACGCGGAGACCGCCGCGGCGCTTCAGCGCGCGTCGCTCGTCCTCGCTCATCCCGCCCCAGACACCCGCGTCCTGGCCGGACTCGAGGGCCCAACGCAGGCAGTCGTCGATCACCGAGCAGCGACGGCACACCGTCTTGGCCTGCTCGACCTGCAGCAGTGCAGGACCAGACGTGCCGATGGGGAAGAAGAGCTCCGGGTCCTCGTCGCGGCAGGCGGCACGGTGGCGCCAGTCCATGACTGCAACACTCCTTGATCTGGATGATGTGTTTCGGGATATGCACGCACGTGCGGAAGACTCCGGCACGCGTGAGCAGGCGTATGACTTTCGCTTGTGAATGCTTTCACGAACTACCGCAATGTCAAGGGGGAAACGTCGGCAAAGTAGGCTCCGGTGAGCAGCGTCACCGGGGTGTCGTGCCCCGCTTGGTACAACGGATAACCCCTCGTTGCGGCAACGCCGCCTCGATAGGGTAATACGCTGCGTGCCCGCTGTGGGGGAATCGCGAGATCCGGGGGTCTTCTCCCGTGCTGTCGCCCGGTGCGTCGTTACGCCCAGTAGTCGCCCGCCGCTCCCACTGCCACGGCGGGGCCGGCGGGCTCAGCAGACCACCCGGAGCGCCTCCGGTACGGCGGTGAAGTGCAGCTGCTCCCGCTCGCCCAGGTAGTCGCCGTCCACCTGGAAGGCCACCGGCCGCTGGGCGCGCAGCGTGAAGCTCTCCACGTCGTGCAGCCGGAGCACCCGCCTGCCGTGCGGGTCGCGATCCTTTGCCAGCATCTGAGCGGCGGTACGCAGCGTGCTCGGCAGCCCCTGGCCGCGGGTCGCCAGCACGTCGAGGCCGAGGTCGAAGTCGGCTTCCGGGTTCGGGTTCACCGGGCGGCTGCCCAGGTACGTCCACGGTGCGGTGTTCTGCACGATCACCGTACCGAGGTTGTGTTCCGGCTCGGCGTCGTCGAGCTCCAGGGTGATCGACGGGGTGTGCCGGTTGTCGGCGAAGTACTGCGCGAACGCGGAGCGCAGATACAGCCCGGGGGTGGACGTACGGCCCCGGATCCGGGCCCGCTCCACCCGGCGGATCACCTCGGCGTCGAGCCCGAAGCCGGCGCAGAAGGTGAACCACCGCTCGTTGGCGCGGCCCAGCCCGAGCGTACGGGTGCGGCCGGCACGCAGCGCCTCCAGGATCACGCCGGTGCCCTCGGCCCAGTCGCCGGGCAGCCCGAGCGCGCGGGCGAACACGTTGGTCGACCCGCCCGGCACCACCGCCAGCGCCGGCCCGCCTGGATTGCCGGTGCCATCACTCAGCAGGCCGTTGACGGCTTCGTTGACGGTGCCGTCGCCTCCGAGCGTGACCAGCAGGTCGAAGCCGTCCTTCGCGGCGCGGCGGGCGAGCTCCGCGGCGTGGCCCCGGCGGCGGGTGTACTCCACCTCCAGGTCGACCTCGCTGCGCAGCGCCCGGGCCAGCACGTCCTGGCCGCGACCGCTGGTCGTCGTGGCCTTCGGGTTCACCACCAGGAGCGCGCGCATGGCCGGACTGTACCGGTTTCCGGGTACGGGTAGCCTCGTCGCCGTGGTGGATGAGTCTGGTCGGGTGTTGCCGGTCACCCTGAAGTGGGCGGTCGCGCTGCTGGCGCTGGAGACGCTGGTGGTGGTCGGCCTCACGGTCTTCCTGGGGTACGAGGACCTGGTCGGCGCCGCCGAGAATCAGGGCCTGGCGACGTTCATGACGTGGTACGCCGGGGCGTACGCCGCCGGCTTCGCGGTCGCCACCTGGGGGCTGGCGCGGCGCAAGCGCTGGTCGCGTACCCCCGCGTTGGTCTTGAATCTCTTCCTGGTGCCGGTGGGCTGGTTCATGATCCAGGAGGGGCTGTGGTGGGCCGGTGTGCCGATCATCGGGTACGCGCTACTGGTCGCCTGGCTGCTGCTGGTCGCCCCCACCCGGGAGGCCCTCGGCATCCACTGAGCCGGCCTCGGCGCAGGCCGGGGTGAAGAGGCGCGCCGAGACGTTCTCCTGGGCGAGCCGGCGCAGTGCCGCGATCAGCGGGTCGCCGAGCAGCGTACCGATCACCACGCCCTCGATCTGGCGTCCCGGGTCGGTACGCTCCGCGATCGTCCGGACGTCGACGTCGGCGATGATCTCGGCGGCGTCGGCGTACCGGTCCACGGCGGCGGCGAGGTCGTCGTCGCCGAGCGCCAGGTAGGTGGCGAGCACCGAGATCACCCCGTCGTGCGCGGGGTTCTCCGGGTGCACCTGCCAGCCGCGGCGCGTCATCAGCTCCTCGAGCATCCGGGCGGCGGTCGCGCGGTGGTCTGCCTCGCCGGCAGTCAGCTGTGTGGTGACGCTGGACTGGGCGAGCCCGAAGGACATGTGCAGCTTCACGTCGGGGGCGTCGATCTGGTGCAACAGCTCGCCGATCGTGGAGATCGGCAGCTGCGCCACCTCGACCAGGGACCGGATCACCCGCAGCCGGCGTACGTGGCTCTCGTCGTAGTCGGCCTGGTTCGGGCTGGTACGCCGCCCGTGCGCGAGCAGCCCCTCGCGCAGGTAGTACTTGATCGTCGCCACCGGCACCCCGGTCGTACGACTCAGCTCCGCCATCTTCATCGGCGCCCCCAGATATTGGCCTTGCGCTCGTAGCGCTGTCATGGATAGTGTAGCTATCGATAGTAGATAGTGCTGCTATCGGCGTTGGGTTTTCGAGTTGGATTTTGAGAGGCGGGGACATGGTGGACGCGGGAGCTACGTACCAGGGCGCCGGTCGGTGGCATCGGCCGTTGCTCTGCTTCGCGGGACTGATGGCGGTGAGCGCGGTGGTCGCGGGGATCGGGCTGTTCGCCGACGACCGTACGTTGGTGGGCGCCCCGATCTGGGCGAAGCCGTTGAAGTTCTCGATCTCGTTCGTGGTCTACTGCGTGACCTGGTCCTGGCTGCTGTCGCTGCAGACCCGCTTCCGGCGGGCCGGCTGGTGGCTGGGCACGGCGGCGGTCGCCGCCGGCGTGATCGAGATGGCGATCATCATCGGCCAGACGGTGCGCGGGCACCGCAGCCACTTCACGCTCAACACCTTCGACGACGTGCTGTGGCGGACCATGGGCACCACGATCGTGGTGCTGTTCATCGCCAACCTGATGTGGACGCTGCTGCTCTGGCGGCAGGACCTCGGTGACCGGTCACTGCGTTCGGCAATCCGGATCGGCGCGGTGTTGTCGCTGGTCGGGATGGCGCTGGCGTTCCTGATGGTGATCCCGACCGCCGGCCAGATCGAGGCGATGGCCGCCGATCAGCCCACTCTGCAGGGCGCCCACAGCGTCGGCGTCACCGACGGCGGCTCCGGGTTGCCACTGCTGAACTGGAGCACCACCGGCGGCGATCTGCGGATCGGCCACTTCGTCGGGATGCACGCGCTGCAGGCGATCCCGCTGCTCGCCGGGCTGCTGCTCTGGGCCGGCGTACGGGTGCCGCTGCTGCGGTCCGTGGCGCGCCGGCACGGGCTGGTGTGGGTGGCGGGTCTCGGGTACGCCGGCCTGGTCGCCCTGGTGACCTCGCAGGCGCTGCGCGGCCAGTCGATCGTGGCCCCCGACGGCGTGACCCTGACCGCGTTGGGGGTGCTGGTGGCGGCCGTCGCGGTAGGCGCGGGCGTGTCACTGACCCGCGGCGACTCCGAGACCCCGGCCGCACCGGGTGCGCCCGCCGCACCGGCCGCCTCAGCGGCACCGGCCGCCTCAGCGGCACCGGCTGCATCAGCGGCACCGGCCGTCGACAACGCCGCTGAGGAGGGAGCGCGGTGAGCGCCGAGCTGTTGTTCCAGCTGAGCTTCTACCTGGCGGCGCCGTTCTGGGCGCTGATGATCCTGGCACCCACCTGGGGCTGGACCCGCCGGATCATCGGCTCGCCGCTGATCGTGCTGCCGGCGCTGGCGGTCTGCCTGGTGCTGTACCTGCCGGTGTTCGGGGCAGTGTGGACACTCGTACTGCAGCCGACGCTGCCGGGGCTGCGCGAGCTGGTCGCCAGCCCCGAGGCGCTCGCGGGGCTGTGGGCGCAGGTGATCGCGTGGGATCTGCTGGTCGGCCGCTGGGTCTACCTGGACAGCCGCCAGCGACGGATCCACCCGTTGCTGATGGCGCCGATCCTGGTGTTCACCGTGCTGCTGTCGCCGTTCGCGCTGCCGGTCTACTTCGTGGTCCGGTCGTTCTTCGCGGCGGCACCCGCCACCGAGCCGGAGCCGGTCACGGTCTGAGCAGCGGCTCGCCGTCGGAGGCCAGCCGCTCCCGGAGCATGACGAGGGTACGGGCCAGCAGCCGCGACACCTGCACCTGGGAGATCCCCAGCTCGGCGGCGATCTCGGACTGCGTACGGTGCGCGAAGAACCGCAGTACGACGATCCGGCGCAGCCGGGGATCCAGCGCCTCCAGATGCGGCCGGAGCATCGCACGGTCCTCGGCGTCCTCTACCGGCGTCGCGTCGTCGGGCACCGGCCCGGCGTCCTGCCAGGACACCGGCACCGCCGCCCGCAGGGCGTCCAGGGTCTCCAGCGTCTCCTCCCGGGCGATGCCGAGCGCGCCGGCCAGCTCGTCGACCGTGGGGGAGCGGCCCAGCCGTTGGTAGAGCACGTTGGTGGCGTGCGCCACGGCGGTCTGCCGTTCGGCGAGCCGGCGCGGTACGCGTACCACCGGGATCCGGTCGCGCAGGTGCCGCTTGATCTCCCCGACGATGGTCGGCACCGCGAAGCTGGACAGCTGGGCGCCGTGCCGCGGGTCGTACCGGTCGATCGCCTTGATCAGCCCGAGCGTGCCCACCTGCACCAGGTCGTCCAGCTCCTCGCCGCGGCCGCGGAACCGGTGCGCCAGCGCGCGTACCAGAGGAAGTTGCCGGGCCACCAGTGCGTCGCGCCAGGCGTACCACATCGGGCTTCCGGGTTGGCAGGTCGCGAGCCGGGCGAGCAGCTCGCTCACCGGCGCCTGCTCCGCGTACGCGGGCGCGGGCCGGGGGACCCGTACCGCGGTCCGCGGGCTCATGGCGCGTTCCGGCGGCGTTTCGTGAGTCGGATCGTGGCGCGTCCCTCGACCAGCTCGGCGTGCACCTCGCCGGCGAGCGCGGTCAGCACCGTCCAGACCTTCGCCTGGACGGTGC
>JBOGDG010000238.1:0-5569 GCA_050701655.1 Micromonosporaceae bacterium | reverse complement strand
CGCCCGTACCCCCTGCTCGTCAGCTGCAACCTGAGGTGGAGCCGCAGCCTTCGCAGACGTAGCAGCTACCCGCCGGCCGCATCTTGGTGCCGCAGGTGAAGCAGAGCGGTGCGTCCGCCGACGTGCTCGGTGGTACGGACGCCACGACGATCCCCTCCTGCGCCACCGGCTGCTCCACCTTCACCGGCACGGCACCGGTCTCCTCGGTGGCCTCGACCGACTCGCTGGTCACCTCGATCGGCGCCGACGCCGCCAACCCGACCAGATCCACCGGATCGGCATCGTCGTTGTCGTGCACCGACGAAGGGTCCTCGCCGCGCGCCTGTGCCGCCCGCTCGGCGGAGGTGAACACTCCCAGATCGGCGCGCTGCTCGTACGGCAGGTAGTCCAGCGCCAGCCGGCGGAAGATGTAGTCCATCACCGAGGTCGCCATCCGGATGTCCGGGTCGTCGGTCATCCCGGCCGGCTCGAACCGCATGTTGACGAACTTCTCGACGTACTTCTCCAGCGGTACGCCATACTGCAGCGCGATCGAGATCGCCACCGAGAACGCGTCCATCACCCCGGCGAGGGTGGAGCCCTGCTTGGACATCTTGAGGAAGACCTCGCCCAGCCCGTTGTCGGGGTAGCTGGACGCGATCAGGTAACCCTCCGCGCCGCCCACCGAGAACGACGTGGTGTTGCCCGGCCGGGACTTCGGGAGCCGCTTGCGGATCGGCCGGTACTCGACCTGCGCGGGCGCCTGCACCTCGGCGGTCTTCTTCTTGGCGACCGACAGCGGCTGACCCACCTTGCAGTTGTCGCGGTAGATCGCCAGCGCCTTCAGCCCCAGCTTCCAACCCTCGAAGTAGATCTGCTGTACGTCGGCGACGATCGCCGACTCCGGCATGTTGACCGTCTTGGAGATCGCACCGGAGATGAACGGCTGGGTGGCCGCCATCATCCGTACGTGCCCCATCGGCTTGATCGAGCGGTCGCCCATCGCGCAGTCGAACACCGCGTAGTGCTCCTCCCGGAGCCCGGGGGCGCCCACCACGTGACCGTGCTCGGCGATGTACTCCACCACCGCCTCGACCTGCTCCTCCGGGTAGCCCAGGGAGCGCAGCGCGCGCGGCACCGTCTGGTTGACGATCTGCATCGAGCCGCCGCCGACCAGCTTCTTGAACTTCACCAGCGCCAGGTCAGGCTCGATGCCGGTGGTGTCGCAGTCCATCATCAGCCCGATGGTGCCGGTCGGCGCCAACACGCTCGCCTGCGAGTTGCGCCAGCCGTGCCGGGCGCCGATCTTCTGCCCGAGCTGCCACTGCTTCGACGCCTCCCGCAGCAGCGCCGCGTCGTTCTTGCCGTGGGTGCGTACGGCGTCGCTGGCGGCGGCGTGCTTGCGCATCACCCGCTGGTGCGGCTCGGCGTTGCGGGCGTACCCGTCGTACGGGCCGACGATGCCGGCCAGCTCTGCCGAGCGGCGGTACGACACCCCGGTCATCACGCTGGTGATCGCCGCCGCGAGCGAGCGACCGCCGTCGGAGTCGTACGGGTGCCCGGTCGCCATCAGCAGCGCGCCCAGGTTGGCGTACCCGATGCCGAGCTGTCGGTACGCCCGGGTGGTCTCGGCGATCTTCTCGGTCGGGAAGTCCGCGAAACAGATGGAAATGTCCATCGCGGTGATCACCAGCTCGACCGACTTGACGAACTTCTCCACGTCGAAGCTGGAGTCCTGCAGGAACTTCATCAGGTTGAGCGAGGCCAGGTTGCACGAGGAGTTGTCCAGGTGCATGTACTCGCTGCACGGGTTGCTCGCGGTGATCCGGCCGGTCTCCGGGCAGGTGTGCCAGTCGTTGATGGTGTCGTCGTACTGCAGGCCGGGGTCGGCGCACTCCCACGCGGCCTGAGCGATCTTGCCGAACAGCACCGGCGCGTCGACGGTGTCGATCGTCGCCCCGTCCTGCCGGGCGCGCAGCGCGAACTCGCCACCCTCGTCGACCGCCTTCATGAACTCGTCGGAGACCCGTACGGAGTTGTTGGCGTTCTGGTACTGCACGGAGACGATGTCCTTGCCGCCCAGGTCCATGTCGAAGCCGGCATCACGCAGCGCGCGGATCTTGTTCTCTTCGCTCGCCTTGGTCTCGATGAACTCCTCGACATCCGGGTGGTCGACGTCCAGGATGACCATCTTCGCCGCGCGCCGGGTGGCGCCGCCGGACTTGATGGTGCCGGCGGAGGCGTCGGCGCCGCGCATGAAGCTGACCGGACCCGACGCGGTGCCGCCGGAGGAGAGCAGCTCCTTGCTGGAACGGATCCGGGACAGGTTGACCCCGGAGCCGGAGCCGCCCTTGAAGATCAGCCCCTCCTCCTTGTACCACTCCAGGATCGAGTCCATGGAGTCGTCCACGGCGAGGATGAAACAGGCGCTGACCTGCTGCTTCGAGGTGGTACCGACGTTGAACCAGACCGGCGAGTTGAAGCTGAACACCTGGTGCAGCAGCATCCACGTCAGCTCATGCTCGAACACCTCGGCGTCGGCCGGGCTGGCGAAGTAACCGTGCTTCTCACCGGCGGCCCGGTAGGCCTTGACCACCCGGTCGATCAGCTGCCGCAGGCTGGACTCGCGCTGCTCGGAGCCGACCGCGCCCCGGAAGTACTTCGAGGTGACGATGTTGGTGGCGTTCACACTCCAGAAGTCGGGGAACTCCACGCCCCGCTGCTCGAAGTTGACGGTGCCGTCCCGCCAGTTCGTCATCACGACGTCGCGGCGCTCCCAGCTGACCTCGTCGTACGGGTGGACGCCCTCGGTGGTCCACACCCGCTCGACCCGCAGCCCGCCCGGGCGCGGCGCCGCCTTGGAGCGCACCCGCTCCCCCTCGCCACTCGGGTCCGTCGCCGTCGTCTCCGACGCCGTACCCACTGCCTCCGCCATGCTCGTCCCCCTCTGTACCCGGCGCGCCCCGCGCGCCACCGCCCGGCGGCGGTTCTGCCTGCTATGCCTGTTCACTGCTGCGCCTACTCACTGTCATGCACATTCACTGGTACGCCCGTTCATCGCACCGGCTGTGGTGCGGTACGCAAGGTCTCGATCTCCCGTTCGAAGTCCTCCAGCGACTCGAAGGACCGGTACACACTGGCGAATCTGAGGTACGCCACCTCGTCCAGCTCCCGCAGCGGGCCGAGGATCGCCAGGCCCACCTCGTGGCTCGGCACCTCCGCCGAACCCCGGGCCCGGATCACCTCTTCCACCCGCTGTGCCAGCAGCGCGATCGCGTCGTCGTCCACCGGTCGCCCCTGACAGGCTTTGCGTACGCCAGAGGCGATCTTGTGCCGGCTTAACGGCTCGGTGACGCCGCTGCGCTTGACTACTGCGAGCACCGCTTCTTCCACCGTGGTGAAGCGGCGGCCACACTCCTGACACGCCCGGCGACGCCGGATCAACTGACCGTCGTCGGCCTCGCGGGAATCAACCACCCGGGAGTCCGGATGCCGACAATACGGACACCGCATACGACTCCCCCTCCATGCTCGTTAGCTACCCCGTGCTCTGTACCTACCCCGTGAAGTCGCCGGCGGGTTCAGGGCCCGCCCATCGGTCGCCGGCTGTCACACCCTCCGCCACACCGTGCACACGGATGCCGCCAACCCGGTCACTCCTTGCCGTCACTATCGGGCTACACCCCAATGTATAGGCAAGTTACACGGCTGCAACTACTAGATGTTGGGTTTGACGTTATGCCGCTGATCCACATCTGGCAAGCACCGAGCGCGCGGATCGGCGTGTCGTTAATCGCATCGCGCGGCGTCGTCGCAGCACCACGCTGGAATCGACATCGACGCGCCGATGACCGCCTCCGCCGAGCCCCCCGGCGGCCCCGACAGCGGCCTTACGGCATGCGCAACGTCTGCCCCGGATGCACCGTATAGCCGGTCAGGTGGTTGAGCCGGCGAATCTCCTCGATTGTCGCCGAAGGATCCCGCGACGGCTCATGGCGCAGTGCCACCGACCACAGAGTGTCACCGGGCTTCACCACCACCTCGGACGCGACGCCGCGCCCTTGCGACGACCCCGCACTGGCCGCCGGATCCAGCGCCAGCAGCAACGCGATCGCCGCGGCGAGCAGTGTCGCCACCAGCACGGCCACCACGAACCGGCCACGTCTGGTCAGCCGCACCGGACGCCGATCGGCCACCCGCCGCTCAGGCGCGGACAGCGGCAGCCGAGACAAGATCGAGACCACCGGTGAACCCTGCATCGTGCACCTCCGTCGAACAGATCCCTCGATCCGCACGCCGATTCGAACGACTGTTCGATCGAACGTGCGTACGATATCTACCAGACGGGTACGACACAACTGCCGGGGAAACGCGATTTCCGTGCCGACATCTTCGAACAGGTGTTTGATTCACCCTTCCGAGCGGGCTACTGTCTTGATCACCGGCGGCGAGCACACCCGGTGAGCACGTCATCCGAGCAGCGCGGCGGTCTCGCGGCCCCACCAGCGGCACGCCGCCGCGACAGACGAGGGAGTGAGGAGTCGCAGTGAGCACCAAGGACCGGCGAGGCAGCGCACGTCCACGGGCCCGTCGCAGCGGTGGCGGCACCGAGCCGAGCACCGGCCAGCAGCGCGCTGGTCAGCGGCAGCGCACGGGTCAGGAGCAGGGCACCGACCAGGTGCAGCCCGCTGCCGCGGTCTCGGTGATCTCCGCGTTCCCGGATCCGCCGTACGACGAGCTCACTCCGCGACAGCGACGCATCCTCGAGGTGATCCGCGACTCGGTGGCGCAGCGCGGATATCCGCCGAGCGTGCGCGAGATCGGCGAGTCGGTGGGGCTGGCGTCGGCCTCCAGCGTCGCCTATCAGCTCGGTGTGCTGCAGCGGAAGGGTTACCTGCGCAAGGACAAGAACCGCTCCCGCGCGGTGGACGTACGCTCCCCCGATCCCGCCGAGTCGCAGGCGGCCGAGGAAGCGGCGGCCGCGGCGCATCCCAGCCCGGCGTACGTCCCGGTGGTGGGCCGGATCGCGGCCGGTGGTCCGATCCTCGCCGAGGAGGCCATCGAAGAGGTGTTCCCGCTGCCACGCGAGCTGGTCGGCGAGGGCACCCACTTCCTGCTGCGGGTCAAGGGCGACTCGATGGTCGACGCGGCCATCTGCGACGGCGACTGGGTGGTGGTACGCCAGCAGCCGGTCGCCACCAACGGGGACATCGTCGCCGCGATGATCGAGGGCGAGGCGACCGTCAAGACGTACCGGCGACGGGACAACCACGTCTGGCTGCTGCCGCACAACCCCGCGTACGAGCCGATCCCGGGCGACGAGGCGACGGTGCTGGGCCGCGTGGTGGCGGTGCTACGCCGGATGTGAGCCGCGGCCCCGGCGCGCTGCGCTGGGCGGCCGGACCGTAGCCCATCAGCGGAAAGCACCCGGGCAGCCGCAGGGAGCGGCGTGCGAGGGAGCTACAGCGGCAGGGCGGTCAGTGGGGCCAGTAGTCGGGGTCCGGCTGCTGGTGACCGTGATCGCCTGGTCCGGGTCGTTGCGCCGGCGGTGGCCGGTCGCGGGGGCCCCGAGCCGGCGCCGGCCGTGGCC
>JBOGDG010000237.1:0-5571 GCA_050701655.1 Micromonosporaceae bacterium | reverse complement strand
GGCCTGCAGGGTGCGGCGGCAGCCGCGCTTGGCCTGCAGGGTGCGGCGGCAGCCGCGCTTGGCCTGCAGGGTGCGGCGGCAGCCGCGCTCGCCGGGCAGCGGTAACCCGCGAGGGGAGAGGTCATGACCCGCTACGACTCGCTCGTCGACGCGTGTGGTGACACCCCGCTGGTCGGGCTGCCACGGCTGTCACCGGCGCCGAACGTACGGATCTGGGCGAAGCTGGAGGACCGCAACCCGACCGGCAGCGTGAAGGACCGTGCCGCGCTCTACATGATCCGGGCGGCGGAGGCCGACGGCCGGCTCCGCCCGGGTCAGACCATCCTGGAGCCCACCAGCGGAAACACCGGCATCGCGTTGGCGATGATGGCGAAGCTGAAGGGCTACCGGCTGGTCTGCGTGATGCCGGAGAACACCTCCGTCGAGCGTCGCCAGCTGCTGCACATGTACGGCGCGGAGATCATCGGCTCGCCGGCCGCCGGCGGCTCCAACCAGGCGGTCGCGGTCGCCAAGCAGCTCGCCGCCGAGCACCCCGACTGGGTGATGCTCTACCAGTACGGCAACGCCGCCAACGCGCAGGCGCACTACGAGACCACCGGCCCCGAGCTGCTGCGTGATCTGCCGACCCTGACGCACTTCGTGGCCGGGCTCGGCACCACCGGCACCCTGATGGGCACCGGCCGGTTCCTGCGCGACAAGAACCCCGACGTCGAGGTCATCGCCGCCGAACCCCGGTACGGCGAGCTGGTGTACGGGCTGCGCAACATCGACGAGGGCTACGTACCCGAGCTGTACGACCCGTCCGTACTGACCAGGCGGTTCTCCGTCGGCACCCGTGACGCGCTACTTCGTACCCGTCAGCTGGTCGAGGTGGAGGGCATCTTCGCCGGCCCGTCCAGCGGCGCGGTGCTGCACGTGGCGCTCGCCATCGGGCACGAGGCGGTGAAGGCCGGCAAGGACGCCGACATCGCCTTCGTGGTCGCCGACGCCGGCTGGAAGTACCTCTCCACCGGCGCGTACGAAGGCACCATCGGCGAAGCCGAAGAGCACTTAGAAGGCCAACTCTGGGCCTAGCGCCGGCGGCGGGCCGCCGCCGGCTCACGCCGCCGGCGCCGCCTACCGCCGACGGCCCGCCGGCTGGCGATGCGGCAAGATCCGGTCTCGGCGGGTGGCTCAGCCGGCGGTGGCGGTGAGGATGGTGGCGAGCAGCAGCACCGCGGTGCTGCCGCCCATCAGGGCCCACGGCGTGTGCTTGCGGTCGGCGGTGACGAACGCGGCGATCGCCAGCCCGATCCCGCTGAGGCCGGTGAGGATGATGACCGGCTCGTACCACCCAGGGGTGTCGGCGGACATCAGCCGAAGCATCGCCCAGAAGCCGACCATCAGACCGATCAGGGTGATCGACGCCGCCCAGGCGCAGAGCACGACCAGGTGCCGCATCCGCAGCGGCGCTTCCTTGGCCCCCAGTGCGCCGCCGAACAGTGGTGCCGGCTCCTCGGCGGGCAGCTCCGCCGCCTGCTCCGGCCGGGCGAACGCCGCGTTCTGGGGCGGCGTCTGCAGCTGGGCCCAGGTCGGCGGGGGACCGGCGTAAACGGAGCCGGTCGGGGGTCGGCCGACGAGCTGGGGCGGCGGCACCGAGGCGTAACCGGTCGCCGGCCCGCCGTCTGATGTCGCTGCGGGGCCGTGGGTGGTGCCGTGTGTGGTCGAAGCCTGCGAACTCACGTTGACCGATTCTTCCGCAATCGGGAGCCCAATCCCAACTGGCGCGCCAATCTGCCGCGCCCTGAGTGGATTATCGCCGTTTGTGGTCGAGCGCGCGCTGAGATTTGGTTTCTCGTTCCCGATATCTCCGCATAGGCCGTGCAAAACAGTGCGACTGTGTCGTTCGTCACAGGAGGTAGGCAAACGGCGATCACGCAATCGGGTGTCGCCTTGGCGACATCCGACCGCTGTAGGACAGGTGATACGCCTGATCCGGCGTAGTCTTGCGCACCGTGACGGACGGCCCGATCGGTATCTTCGACTCCGGTGTCGGCGGTCTCACCGTAGCTCGGGCAATCCTCGACCAGCTGCCTCACGAGCAGCTGATCTACGTCGGGGACACCGCCCACGTCCCGTACGGGCCACGGCGGATCGCCGAGGTTCGGAAGTTCGCTCTGGACGCCATGGACCACCTCGCCGACCAGGGAGTCAAGGCGCTGGTGATCGCCTGCAACTCCGCGTCGGCCGCTTGTCTGCACGACGCGCGGGAGCGGTATCAGGTGCCCGTGGTCGAGGTGATCCGCCCTGCGGTACGCCGTGCCGTGGCGGTCACCCGCAACGGCCGGATCGGCGTGATCGGCACCCGGTCGACCATCGGCAGCGGCGCCTATCCGGACGCGTTCGGCGCCGCCCCCCAGGTGAGCGTCGCCAGCGCCGCGTGCCCCGCGTTCGTCGACTTCGTGGAGCGCGGCGTCACCACCGGCCGGCAGCTGCTGGGGCTGGCGCAGGGCTATCTGGAGCCGCTGCAACGCGCCGAGGTCGACACGTTGGTTCTCGGGTGTACGCATTACCCGCTGCTCGCCGGCATGCTGAGCCTGGTGATGGGCGACGAGGTGACGTTGGTGTCCAGCGCGGAAGAGACCGCGAAGGACCTCTACCGGGTGCTCACCGAGCACGACCTGCTGCGCTCGGCGGACGCGCCGGCACCGGAGCACCACCTCCTGGCGACCGGGGAGGCGGCACCGTTCGCCCGGCTCGGTCGCAGGTTCCTCGGGCCCGCCCTCGGGCCGGTACGCGGCGCCGCGTTCGGCCAGCTCGCGAGGGCGGGAGAACACCCGTGAAGCTGACCGTGGTCGGCTGTGCCGGCAGCTTCCCGGGGCCCGAGTCACCCTGCTCGGCGTACCTGGTGGAGGCGGAAGGGTTCCGGATGTTGATCGACTTCGGCACCGGCGCGCTGGGGGCGCTGCAGCGGTACGGCGACATGCACGCCATCGACGCGGTGCTGCTCACCCACCTGCACGCCGACCACATCCTCGACGCCTGCTCGTACGTGGTGGCCCGCCGGTACGCGCCGGACGCACCGCTGCCGGCGATCCCGGTGTACGGGCCGGAAGGCACCGCAAATCGGCTGTCCATGGCGTACGACGGCGGCACCCGCGGGCTGGAAGACGTGTACGAGTTCCACACCCTCACCCCGGGGACGATCGAGATCGGGCCGCTGCGGGTGACCGTGGAGCGGATGAACCACCCGGTGGAGACGTACGGGGTGCGGGTGGAGCACGGTGGGCGCACGCTGGCGTATTCGGCGGACACCGGCGCCTGCGACGCACTGACCCGGCTGGCGAAGGGCGCCGACGTGTTCCTCTGCGAGGCCAGCTACTTGGAGTCCTACGACAACCCGCCCGATCTGCACCTGACCGGCAAGGAGGCGGGCGAGCACGCCACCCGGGCCGGCGCCCACCGGCTGCTGCTCACCCACCTGGTGCGGGCCTGGGGCGACGAGACGGCGACCGTGACCGAGGCGGCGTCGGCGTACGACGGGCCGATCGAGGTGGTACGCCCCGGCGCGACGTACCGGCTGTAGCCCACCGCGCCGCCTACCAGTGTCCTGCGGCGCAGGACACTAGGCTGGCCGCGTGACCCGAGCAGATGGCCGCGCGTCCGACGCGCTACGACCCGTGACCCTGAGCCGTGGCTGGGTGAGGCACCCGGAAGGCTCCGCGCTGGTGGAGTTCGGCGACACCCGGGTGCTCTGCACCGCGAGCGTCTCGGCCGGGGTGCCCCGCTGGCGACGCGGCTCCGGGCAGGGCTGGATCACTGCCGAGTACGCGATGCTGCCCCGGTCCACGAACACCCGGGGCGACCGGGAGAGCGTGAAGGGGCGGATCGGCGGGCGTACCCACGAAATCTCCCGGCTGATCGGCCGCAGCCTGCGGGCCTGCGTCGACATGTCGGCGCTGGGCGAGAATTCGGTGCTGATCGACTGCGACGTGCTGCAGGCAGACGGGGGTACGCGTACCGCCGCGATCACCGGGGCGTACGTGGCGCTGGCCGACGCGGTGGGCTGGATGGCGGCCAAGGGGATGCTGGCGGCCCCCGCGGAGAAGGTGCTGCACCGCTCGATCGCCGCGATCAGCGTCGGAGTCGTCGAGGGCGAGCCGATGCTGGATCTCTGCTACACCGAGGACGTCGCCGCCGACGTGGACATGAACGTGGTCTGCACCGACACCGGCGAGTTCGTCGAGGTGCAGGGCACCGGCGAGTCCAACGTGTTCGACCGCGCCAGCCTGGACGCGCTGCTGGATCTCGCGGTGGCCGGCTGTGCGGAGCTCACCAAGCGTCAGGCCGAGGCGATCGCCGGCTTCCCCGGAGTCGACGCGTGACCGTACGGTTGCTGCTGGCCAGCCGCAACGCCGGCAAGTTGGTGGAGCTGCGGCGGATCCTGAACGCCGCGCTCGGCGAGCACGCGGTGGAGCTGGTCGGGCTGGGTGATGTAGCGGGGTATCCGGAGGCCCCCGAGACCGAGCTGACGTTCGCGGAGAACGCGCTCGCCAAGGCGCGCGACGGCGTGAAGCACACCGGCCTGGCCACCGTCGCCGACGACTCGGGGCTCACGGTGGCGGTGCTCGGCGGGATGCCGGGGGTGTTCAGCGCCCGCTGGTCGGGCCGGCACGGCGACGACGAGGCCAATCTGCGGCTGGTGCTCGGGCAGCTCTCCGACGTCGCGGACGAGCACCGGGGCGCCGCGTTCGTCTGTGCGGCGGCGCTGGTCACTCGGGACGGGGCCGAGCACGTGGTCGAGGGGCGGGTGGACGGCCGGCTGATCCGCGAGCCGCGCGGCGAGAACGGCTTCGGGTACGACCCGGTCTTCGTACCGGAGGGGGAGAGCCGTACCACCGCGGAGATGCCGTCGGAGGAGAAGGACGCGATCTCCCACCGGGGCAAGGCGTTCCGCGCCCTCGCCCAGGTGATCGCGCGCGAGCTGGCCTCAGCGCCGGGCGGTCTGTCGTAGGTACGCCTCGCCGCGCGGCGAGAGCCGGTAGCCCACCGGCAGGCTGATCGTGAGCCCGAGCCGCTTCAGCTTGGCGACGTCACGCTTGAAGTCGAACCGCTCCCGCCCCAGCGGGGCGGCCAGCTCGGTGGAGACCACGCCGGGGCGTGCCGCGATCGCGCGGAGGGTGGCGGCGGTCCAGGGGGCGTCGGCGTACGAGTCCATCCGGTCCAGCCGGGCGTCGAGCGCCGCCACGTCGACGTCGGTGTCGGCGGCGAGTACGGCGCGCGGGTCCGGCGCGTCGACCAGGTGGAACCGGATCCGGTAGAGCGGCAGCCCGGTGGCCTTCGGCAGGTCGGCGCGCAGCGCCACCACCGTCGGGTAGCCGGCGGCACGGGCGTCGGCGGCGGTGAGCCGCGACTCGGCCACCCGGTCCACGGCGTCCACCTCGATCAGGTCGGCGTACGCCGCCCGGGTGCCGTCGGCGCCGATCATCGAGCGGCCGCCGTCGCCGCCGGTACGGTAGCGCCCGCCCACCTTCACCTGCAGCCGGCGCCAGCGGCGGAACGTCACTGTGACCTGGCCGGCGCCGATGCCCT
>JBOGDG010000236.1:5168-5585 GCA_050701655.1 Micromonosporaceae bacterium | reverse complement strand
CCCCGCGGGCGGTCAGGGTCGTGCTCGGCTGCGCGGCCGCCGGCTCGGTCCGCCTCTCGCTCGGCGGGCTGATCGCCCGCCTCGGCGCCGACCAGGTACGGGAGGCCGCCCTTGTCGGTGACCAGGGCGGGACGCGCGTTGGCGAGCGCCTCGACCACCACCATCGGGCACACCTCGTCCCAGGTGGACGGCACGACGAGTGTGCTGGCGGCGCGCATCGCTTCGCGTACCCCCGACTGGGGTTGGGGGCCCAGGTACGTGATGTCCGGGCGGGCCGCCGCGGCGGCGACCACCTCGGACCGCAGCGGGCCGTCACCGACGACGGTGAGCCCACCGAGTACGCCAGCCGGGTGCCGGTCCCAGGCGGCGAGCAGCAGCCCCAGGCCCTTCTCCTCGCTGAGCCGCCCGACGTAGAGG
>JBOGDG010000236.1:0-5158 GCA_050701655.1 Micromonosporaceae bacterium | reverse complement strand
ACGTAGAGGAACCCGGATCCGGTCACCGAGTGCGTCCCCGGATCCGGTACGCAGTTCGGCTTCACCACGATCTGGGAATCCTGGATCCCGTACGACCGCAGGTGCGCCGCCATCGCGGTGGTGAGCGCGATGAACCGGTCCACCGAGCGCCAGGTGCCACGGTGCGCCGCAAGCGTGCTGGCCATGATTGCGCTCTGGGCGCGGGAGCCGCGGTAGCAGCCGTGCAGGATCCCGGGGTAGCCGAAGCTCTTGCCACGGCAGTCGTAGCACGGGTGGCCGTCCCGGAAGTACGTGCCCGCGACGCACACCTGCCGGAAGTTGTGCACCGTGTGCACCACCGGCACCCCGGCGGCGTGGGCGGTGCGTACCACCCACGGCGAGAGCAGCGGGTACGGGTTGTGCAGATGCAACACGTCGGGCTTCTCCCGCGCGAGCAGGTCGCGGAGCTGCCGCTGGGCGGTGCCGGCGTACAGCGGGGAGATCGGCAGCAGCGCCTTCTGCCCGGCCGACATGGTGGCGATCTCGTCGGAGGTACGCAGGAACGGCACCACCTCGACCCCGGCCTCGGCGAGCAGCCCGAGCTCGTTGTCGACCACGGAATTCTCGCCGGACGGCTGGGCCGATACGTAACGGTTGTGCGCTATGACGACCTTCATGAGCCCTTACCGTGTGTCGTGGTGGCCGCGGCCATGGCCGATGATGCCACTGTAGGGTGCCGGAAATCGCCGCATCCGGCTCGTGTACCTAGAGTCGAGACCGAGGGGGACCCTACCCGTGCCATACCGGAGCCTGGTCCGGATGAAGCCGCAGGACGTACCACGCCCGGTGCTCGCGGGCGCCGTGCTCGCGGTGCTGGCCGCGCTGGTCACGGCGGTCTGGTGGGGGATCGAGGCGGGTCCGTTACGCGGCCTGGGTGCCGGGCTGGCGATCCTGCTCGGTGCGGGAGTGCTCTATCTGGCGGCATCGGTGCCCGGCAAGACGCCCGAAGGCTTGTTCCTCGGGCTCGGGATCACGCTCTCCAGCATGGTGGCGTGGACGTACCCCAAGCAGGTGGTGTGGGGGCTGCTGGCGGTGATCCTGCTGGTCTGCGTCGCCGCGACGTACCCCTGGTGGAAGGACTGGAGCGCCCCGCTGAAGCTCGGCACCTTCTGGCTGGGGGCGCCGATCTGGGCGTACGGGGCGCTCGCGGCGCTGCTGTCGGGCGGCATGTCGGTGAGCGCCCAACGCGTCGTGTACGGCGGCTACGCGCTCGCCGTGACCCTGCTCGTGGTCCAGGCGGTACGCCGGCGCGGCCGAGACATCAGCATCGGCCTCACCGCCGGCATGCTGGCCGGGCTTGGGTTGCTGCTGATCGCCGGTTGCCGCGACGTCTTCCCGACCGTGGACCGCTTCACCCCGGCCAACGACTACGGTTTCGGACAGGGCGCGCGGTTCTGGGGCGGCGTACTGCTCACGTTCCACCCCAACGCGTACGCCATGGCGGCGCTGCTGGTGGTGGGCCGGCTCGGCCCGGACCGTACGATCCCGCGCTGGCTGCGGATCGCACTGCTCCCCACCAGCGCGTTCTTCCTGTACCTGGCGCAGTCCCGTACCGCCTACCTGCTCGCGGTCGGCGCCTCGGTGATCTACGCGCTGCTCTACATCTGGCGGCACGGGCTGCCGCGGTGGCGGTTCTGGCGCTGGCTCGGCAGCCACGAATGGCGGCTGGCGGTGGGCCGGGCGCTGGTCCCGCTGCTGGTCACAGCGCTGATGGTCTCGATCAGCGGCGGCGTCGACATGCTCGTCAAGTCGCGGTACGACCCGACCCAGGAGACCGCCCCGGTGACCACCGAGGAGGGTTTGCCGTTGGCACCGCGCTGGCTCAACTCGGCGCTCTCCGGCCGCCCCGACCTGTGGTGGCTGATCTTCGACGACTTCCGTACCGATTCCACGGTGGAGAAGGCGCTCGGCAACACCGACGACACCCGCGGCACCATCCTGCGCTACCGGGACCCGAGCCACGAGCGCTACCAGACCCAGACCAAGCTCGGCGCCGACAACAGCCTGGTCGCGGCGTTGCGGCGGGGCGGGGTGGTCGGTCTGCTCACCGCGCTCATCGCGTTCCTGGTGATTCTGTGGCGTACGACGCGGCGAGGCGTACCGGTGTGGGTGCCGGTGGTGGTGCTGGTCGCGTTGGCGCAGTCGTTGACCGAGGACGAGCTGGTCTTCACCACGCTGCCGTGGCTGATGGTGGCGTCGTTGGAGGCCTGGCTCCTCTGGGGTACGGGCGGCGGCTCGGATCCCCCGTCCGCCGCCGACGAGTCCGCCCAGCGGATCGCCGCGTAACCGCCGCCCGGGGTCTGGCGGGCTTCGACGGGCCGGGCGGGCAGCCTGCCGGGATAGCCTGGCAGGATGCCGGAGCTACCGGAGGTGGAGGCGCTCGCCGCGCACCTGCGTGACCGCGCCGTTGGGCATGCCGTACGCGGGGTCGAGGTGGCCGCGATCAGTGTGCTCAAGACGTACGACCCGGCACCGACCGCACTGGTCGGTGCCACGGTGACCGGCGCCGGCCGGCACGGCAAATTTCTTGATGTGGCGTGTAGGCCTTCGGAGACCTCGCCTGAGCTGCACCTGATTGTGCATCTGGCGCGCGCCGGGTGGCTGACGTACCGGGAGGAGCTGAGCCCACGGCCCGCCCGGCCCGGCAAGGGGCCGCTGGCGCTGCGGTTCCGGCTCGACGACGGCTCCGGCTTCGAGCTCACCGAGGCCGGCACCCAGAAGCGGCTCGCCGTGTACGTGGTCACCGACCCGCAGCAGGTGCCAGGGATCGCGCGGCTCGGCCCAGATCCGCTGACCCTGGACGAGGCCGGGTTCGCCGCCGTGATCAAGGCCCACAAGGCGCAGTTGAAGGGCGTCATCACCGATCAGAAGGTGCTGGCGGGGATCGGCAACGCGTACAGCGACGAGATCCTGCACGCGGCGAAGCTGTCGCCGTTCGCGATCGCCGAGCGGCTCGCCGACGAAGCGATCACGCGGCTCTACCAGGCCACCGGCACGGTGCTGCGCGACGCCGTCGAGCGCTCGGTCGGCCAGGGGTCGGCCAGCCTCAAGTCGGAGAAGCGCTCCGGGCTGAAGGTCCACAACCGCGCCGGCCTGCCCTGCCCGGTGTGCGGCGACACCGTACGGGAGGTCTCGTTCAGCGGCTCCAGCCTGCAGTACTGCCCGACCTGCCAGACCGGTGGGCGTACGCTCGCTGACCGCAGGATGTCGCGTTTGTTGCGATAGCGTTCCGTGGTCGTTGCGACCGCTCTGCCGGAATCGACCCGGCGCTCTGCCGGAATCGACGCGGACTCGACACGACAGACCGGCAACGACTAGTGTCGGCCGGTCGCCAATGGGTATCCAAGCTCACGTGTCACACTGATGGGGCTGTGAGCGATGGTCCAATGCAACGTGCAACTCAGGCCCCTGGCGGCGGTCCCCAGACATGGAAGATCAGCAACAGCAGGGTGAGCGGGACGACGCGCCGGTCGGGCGGACGGTGCGAATACCGACGCGCCAAACCGGTGGAGGACGTACTGCTGTGACTACCAGCCTGCAACGCCCACCCGCAGCGACGGCTGGATCGACGGCACCGACCACCGCAAGGGGTCGCGCCCGTACCGCGGGCGTCGACACCCGCGTGGTGCCGGTGACCAACGGTGTCACCCGCACGGCCTGGTTCCGTAACCAGCGCATCAACCGCTGGCACCGGCCGTACGCCGCCCTGCTGCTGCTCACCGACTTCCTGTGCGCGGCGGGCGCCAGCATGTTGGCGATCTGGTGGCTGCCGCAGGCGGTGGCCGGTTTCCGGAGCCTCGACCAGATGTACTGGATCGGGCTGGTGCTGCTGCCGCTGGGCTGGGTCGCGGTGCTGTGGGGCCACGGGGCGTACGACCGGCGCTACCTCGGGCTCGGCACCGACGAGTTCAAGCGGGTGGTACGCGCGTCGCTCACCGTGGTCGCGATCGTGTCGTTCCTGACCCTGACCCTGAAGTTCGACGCCTCCCGGAAAGCGGTCGCCACGTCGCTGCTGGCCGCGCTGCTGTTCCTGCTCGCCACCCGGTACGTCGCCCGCCGGGTGCTGCACGCGTTCCGCAAGCGCGGGATGGGGATCCACCGGATGCTGCTGGTGGGCTCGCTGCACGACGCGCTGGAAGTCAACGCCGTGGTGGCGCGCAACCCGTTCGCCGGGCTCACCCCGGTCGGCATCTACCTCACCCAGGGGCGCGCCGCCGCCCGCGGCGCCCAGACCCCGCTGCCGCTCTACACCGGCCGCGGCCGTGACCCCGTCGAGCTGGTACGCGACCTCGGCGCCGACACCATCGCGGTGTGCGGCTCCGCCGGCTCCAACTCCACCGACCTGCGCCGGCTGGCGTGGCAGCTGGAGGGCACCGGCATCGACCTGGTGGTGGCGCCGCAGCTGACCGACATCGCCGGTCCGCGGGTGCACGTACGGCCGGTGGAGGGGCTGCCGCTGCTGCACGTGGAGGAGCCGACCCTCTCCGGCGTCGGCTGGCTGGCGAAGTACGTAATGGACCGTACGGTCGCCGCGCTCGGGCTGCTGATGCTAGCGCCGCTGCTGGTGGCGACCGCGATCCTGATCAAGACCACCAGCCCGGGGCCGGTGTTCTTCCGGCAGGCGCGGGTGGGCCGCGAGGGCAAGAAGTTCTGGGTGTGGAAGTTCCGCACCATGTACACCGACGCGGAGGAACGGCTCGCCCAGCTGGTCGACCAGAACGAGACCGACGGGCTGCTCTTCAAGATCAGGAACGACCCGCGGATCACCCCGCTGGGGCGGTGGCTGCGGCGTACCTCCATCGACGAGCTGCCGCAGCTGATCAACGTACTCAAGGGCGAGATGTCGCTGGTCGGGCCGCGTCCGCTGCCCGCCGAGGACGGCGACTTCCTGGGCGACGTACGCCGCCGCCTGCTGGTACGCCCCGGCATCACCGGCCTGTGGCAGGTCTCCGGCCGCTCCGACCTGTCGTGGGACGACGCGGTACGGCTGGACCTGTACTACGTGGACAACTGGTCGCTGGCGTTCGACCTGGTGATCCTCTGGCGTACCGCCAGCGCCGTGGTCCGCAGCGCCGGCGCCTACTGACCCGCCGCGCCCGCCGCCCGCTCGGCCCGCGCC
>JBOGDG010000235.1:0-5585 GCA_050701655.1 Micromonosporaceae bacterium | reverse complement strand
GGATACTGCGCTACGAGGTGTACGGCGTCCTGGTGCGTGCCGGTGGCGAGCTGCTGCAGACGCTCGACGGGTTCCTCGCCGCCGGTGGGGTGTTGGAGGGTACGGCGCGCGCGCTGTTCGTACACCCCAACACGGTGCGCTACCGGCTGCGCCGGATCACCGACGTGACCGGGCTGAGTCCGGTCTCGCCGCGGGACGCGTACGCCCTCGCCATCGCGCTGACCATCGGCCGGCTGGACCAGGCGCCGAGCTCCCCACCGACTCCCGCGCCGACCTTCGCAGCCGACGCGGCACCGGACATTCCGGGCGCCCTGTGACTCAACTCTCGCCCGTACGCGTGACCCGAAGAGCGATATCTCCAGCGTGAGTTGTAGACACCCTACAAATTCGTTCGTCGGCTTTCGTCCGCTCCGAGCAACCTAAGAGACACATCCATGCGCGACAGTGACCTGGTGCTCGCTCTTATCGCTCCCGGCCAGGGCTCCCAGAAGCCCGGCTTCCTGACCCCTTGGCTCGATGTCCCCGGCACCGAGGCGCGGCTGCGCTGGTGGTCCGCGCTCGCCGGCGTGGACCTGCTGCACCTCGGAGTGCACGCCGACGCTGACGAGATCCGGGACACCGCCAAGACCCAGCCGCTGCTGGTCGCCGCCGGGCTGCTCGCCGCCGCCCAGCTCCCGATGTACGACGTCCCGGTGGTCGCCGGACACAGCGTCGGGGAGCTCACCGCCGCGGCGAACGCCGGCGTACTGACCGCCGACGCCGCGGTCACCCTCGCCGCCGTACGCGGTCGCGAGATGGCGGCCGCCTGCGCGATCGAGCCGACCGGCATGAGCGCGGTGCTGGGCGGTGACCCGGCCGACGTACTGACCCGGCTCGACGAGTGCGGGCTGTACCCGGCGAACCGCAACGGCGCCGGCCAGGTGGTCGCCGCCGGTGCGCTGACCGGGCTGGAGAAGCTGACGGCCGACCCGCCCGCCAAGGCCCGGGTGATCCCGCTGCAGGTCGCCGGCGCGTTCCACACCCCGTACATGAAGCCCGCCGAGCTGGCCCTCGAAACGATCGCCGGCGGGGTCCCGACCTCCGACCCGGCCCGGATCGTGCTCTCCAACGCCGACGGCGCCGCCGCCGGCAGCGGGGTGGAGCTGCTGCCGCGACTGGTACGCCAGGTCACTGCGCCAGTGCGGTGGGACCTGTGCATGGCCTCGCTGGTCGAGCTCGGCGTCACCGGGCTGATCGAGCTGCCGCCGGCCGGCACCCTGGCGGGGCTGGCGAAGCGCGGCATGAAGACCGAAGCCGGCGTACCCGAGATCGTCACCGTGAACACCCCCGACGACCTGGACGCCGCCCGCGACCTGATCGCCCGGCACGGCGCCCCGGCGCACATCGTCGGCGAGCCCACCGTGCAGTTCCGGGTCGCGGTCTCCACCGCCGCCGGACACTTCCAGCCCGCCGAGATCGCCGAGGGCGCCACCGTCACCGTCGGCCAGCCGATCGGCGAGGTGGTCGCCCGGCGCGGCACCGAGCAGATCACCGCCGCGCGGGACGGCGTACTGGTCGAGTGGCTGGTGCACCCCGAAGACCCCGTCGCCTCCGGTACGCCGCTGGCCCGATTCGCCGCGGAGGGCGACCGATGAACGGATCCCGGATCGTCTCGCTGGGCCACTACCAGCCGTCGAAGGTGGTCACCAACGACGACCTGGCGCAGACCCTGGACACCAACGACGAGTGGATCCAGTCCCGGGTCGGCATCCGCAGCCGGCGGATCGCCGAGCCCGACGAGACCGTCGCCAGCCTGGCCACCGCCGCCGCGGAGAAGGCGCTCGCCAACTCCGGGCTGACCGCCGCCGACATCGACCTGGTCATCGTCGCCACCTGCTCGTCGAAGGAGCGCAGCCCGAACGTCGCGGCCCGGGTGTCCCGCTCGCTCGGCATCACCGCGCCCGCCGCGTACGACCTGAACACGGCGTGCTCCGGCTTCTCGTACGCGCTCGCCAACGCCGACCACGCGATCCGCGCCGGCGCCACCCGCAACGCCCTGGTGATCGGCGCGGAGAAGCTCTCCGACATCACCGACTGGGACGACCGCACCACCGCGGTGATCTTCGCCGACGGCGCCGGCGCGGCGGTGGTCACCGGCTCCGAGGAGCCCGGCATCGGCCCGGTGCTGTGGGGCTCGGACCCGGAGAAGGGTGACGCGGTGGTGATCGAGGGCTGGCAGCCGAAGATCCAGCAGGCCGGCCAGACCGTGTTCCGGTGGGCCACGTTCGCGCTGCCGAAGCTCGCCGTCGCCGCGTGCGAGAAAGCCGGCGTGAAGCCGGAGGAGCTGGCGGCGTTCGTACCCCACCAGGCCAACCTGCGGATCATCGAACCGTTGGCGCGCAAGCTGGGCGCCCCCGACGCGGTGATCGCCAAGGACATCGTCGAATCCGGAAACACCTCCGCCGCCTCGATCCCGCTGGCGCTGTCGAAGCTGGTCGAACGCCGGGAGATCCCGTCCGGCGCTCCGGTGCTGCTGTTCGGATTCGGCGGCGGCCTCACGTACGCGGGCCAGGTCGTCCGCTGTCCCTAGCTGTACGGCGTCGCACACTGCGCCGCCGGACTACGTACCCACTGAAGTACCCCAACTGGAAGGAACACCTGATGGCTGACAACAAAGAGATCACCGAGGGCCTTGCCGAGATCCTCGAGGAGGTCGCCGGCGTCAACCCCGACGACGTCGCGGAGGGCAAGTCGTTCACCGACGACCTGGACGTCGACTCGCTGTCAATGGTCGAGGTGGTAGTGGCGGCCGAGGAGAAGTTCGGCGTCAAGATCCCCGACGACGAGGTGCAGAACCTCAAGACCGTCGGCGACGCCGTCTCGTACATCGTCAAGAACCAGAGCTGAAACAAGACCCAGAGGACACTGCTGTGACCGCTACTGACGTTGTGGTGACCGGGCTCGGCGCGACGACCCCGCTCGGTGGGGACGTCGCGTCCACCTGGGACGGCATGCTGGCCGGCCGTTCCGGGGTCGGTCCGATCACCGAGGAGTGGGCCGAGAACCTGCCGGTACGCATCGCCGCCCAGCTCGCCGTGGACCCCAGCACGAAGATCGACCGGGTGAAGGCCCGCCGGCTGGACCGCAGCGAGCAGGTCGCGCTGATCGCGGCCGAGGAGGCGTGGGCCGACGCCGGGCTCGCCGGTGATGACACCGGTCTCGACCGGGAGCGGCTCGCGGTGGTGGTCGGCAGCGGGATCGGCGGCGCGGTCACCCTGCTCACCCAGGACGACATCCTGGAGGCGAGCGGGCCACGCCGGGTCTCCCCGCACACCATCCCGATGCTGATGCCCAACGGTCCCGCCGCCTGGGTGGGGCTGACGCTGCGTGCCAAGGCCGGCGTACACAGCCCGGCCAGTGCCTGCGCCACCGGCGCCGAGGCGATCGCGATGGGGCTGGACATCATCCGCTCCGGCCGTGCCGACGTGGTGGTGGCCGGCGGCACCGAAGCCGTCATCCACCCGCTGCCGCTGGCCGGGTTCTCCTCGATGCGGGCGATGTCGACCCGCAACGACGAACCCGAGCGGGCATCCCGGCCGTGGGACAAGGGCCGCGACGGCTTCGTACTCGGGGAAGGCGCCGGTGTGGTGGTGCTGGAACGCGCCGAGCACGCCGCCGCCCGCGGAGCCAGGGTGTACGCGCGCTTCGCCGGCGCCGGGCTCACCTCCGACGGGTACGACATCGTGCAGCCGCACCCCGAGGGTGAGGGCGCGATCCGGGCGATCCAGCGGGCACTCGCCGACGCCGGGCTGACCGGCGCCGACATCGCCCACGTGAACGCCCACGCCACGTCCACGCCGGTCGGCGACATGGCCGAGGTGGTGGCGCTGCGCCAGTCGGTCGGTACGCACGTCGCGCTGAGCTCCACCAAGTCGATGACCGGGCACCTGCTGGGCGCCGCCGGTGCGGTGGAGGCGATCGCCACCATCCTCGCGGTCTACCACTCCGAGGTGCCGCCGACCATCAACCTCGAGGACCCCGACGACGGCCTCGACCTCGATGTCGTCACCGGCGCCGCTCGCAAGATCGACGTACCGGCCGCGCTGAACAACTCGTTCGGCTTCGGCGGCCACAATGCCGCGCTGGTGTTCACCCGCGCATGAACCGGGGAGGAAACCCAGTGACTGTCACCGAACCCGCCGCCGTGGCCACCGCCGCGCCGGCGAAACCCGATCGCGATCCCGAGAACCGGCTTCGCGCGCTGTTCGACCTCGGCACGATGCGGCTGCTCGCCAGCCGGGACGACTCCGGCGTACTCGCCGCACGGGGCCTGATCGACGGCACCCCGGCAGTCTCGTTCGCCACCGACGCCACCCGGATGGGCGGTGCCATGGGTACCGAGGGCTGCGAGCACATCGTCGACGCGATCGACCTCGCGGTACGCGAACGGATCCCGGTGATCGGGGTGTGGCACTCCGGCGGCGCCCGGCTCGCGGAAGGCGTGGTCGCGCTCGACGCGGTCGGCCAGGTGTTCGCCGCGATGGTGCGCGCCTCCGGGCGGGTCCCGCAGATCTCGGTGGTGCTCGGCCCGGCGGCCGGCGGCGCGGCGTACGGGCCGGCGCTGACCGACCTGGTGGTGATGAGCAAGGATGGCCGGATCTTCGTCACCGGCCCCGAGGTGGTACGCAGCGTCACCGGCGAGCAGGTCGACATGGAGCGGCTCGGCGGCGTGGAGCCGCACGGGCGGCGCAGCGGCGTCGTCCACATCACTACCGACACCGACGCCGCGGCGATCGACAAGGCGCGGTCGCTGGCCTCGCTGCTGGGCCACCAGGGCCGCTTCTCCCCCGCCGACGTCGCGGTCGACGCGCCCGGCGAGGACCTGGCGTCCCTGCTGCCGGAGCAGGCCAACCGGGCGTACGACGTGAAGCCGCTGGTCAACCGGCTGCTCGACGACGCGCCCGGCTCGGAGGCGAGCAACTTCGTGGAGCTGCACGCGCGGTGGGCACCGAACATGGTGACCGCGCTGGGGCGGTTCGCCGGCCGTACGGTCGGGGTGATGGCGAACAACCCGCTGCGGTTGGGCGGCTGCCTGGATTCGATCAGCGCCGAGAAGGCCGCACGGTTCGTACGGATGTGTGACTCGCTCGGCGTACCGCTGGTCGTGATCGTGGACGTACCGGGCTACCTGCCGGGTGTCGGGCAGGAGTGGGACGGCGTGGTACGCCGTGGCGCGAAGCTGCTGCACGCGTTCGCCGAGGCGGTGGTGCCCCGGGTGACGCTGGTGACCCGCAAGGTGTACGGCGGCGCGTACATCGCGATGAACTCCCGTTCCCTGGGGGCGACCGCGGTGTTCGCCTGGCCGACCGCCGAGGTGGCGGTGATGGGCGCCGCCGCCGCGGTGAACATCCTGCACCGCAAGAAGCTCGCCGCCGCCCCGCCCGAGGAGCGCGACGCGCTGCGGGCCTCGCTGGTCGCCGAGCACGAGCGGATCGCCGGTGGCGTCAACCGCGCCCTGGAGATCGGTGTCGTGGACGAGGTGATCAAGCCCACCGAGACCCGCCGCCGGCTCGCCGAGGCGCTCGCCGCCGCCCCCGCCGCGCGCG
>JBOGDG010000234.1:0-5600 GCA_050701655.1 Micromonosporaceae bacterium | reverse complement strand
ATGTCGGACGCGCGGGCGAACAGGTAGTCGCCGGTCAGGATCGCCACCGTGTTGGTCCACCGGGAGTTGGCGCTCGGGGCGCCCCGGCGCACGGCCGCCTCGTCCATCACGTCGTCGTGGTAGAGCGTGGCCAGGTGGGTCAGCTCCACCACGGTCGCCGCGTCGGCCACCTCCAGCGCGTCCGGACGGTCGCCGAACTGCGCCGCCAGCATCACCAGCAGCGGCCGGAACCGCTTGCCGCCGGCGTCGACCAGGTGGCTGGCGGCGTCGGCGACGAACCGGTCCGCGCTGGTCACCGCGCTGTGCAGCCGCTCCTCGATCGCGGTCAGGCTGGAGCGGACCCAGGCATCCAGCTCCGGGTCGACCAGGTCGACTCCGACCGCGGAGAACGACCGCGCGAACGACGGCCCCTGCGTAGCGTCCAACACAGCCCCCACCTCAGACACGGCCCCACCTCAACTCAACCCTGACACATCAGTGTCAGCGGCTCGGTGATCAACCCCCACGAATACCTCGACTGGCGGCGAGACTAGCCGAAGAAGGTGGACGCCTGTGCGGCCAGGGCGAGGATCGGGGCCGGCACCACACCCAGCAGCACCGTCGCCAGTACGCCGATCGCCAGCGCCGCGGCGGTCAGCCCGCCCGGCACCGACACGGTCGGGGTGTCCTCCGCCGGCTCGGAGAGGTACATCAGGACCACCACCCGCAGGTACGGGAAGGCGATCACCGCGCTGGTCAGCACGCCGACGATCACCAGCCCGATCTGGTTGGCCCCCAACGCGGCCGAGAACACGGCGAACTTGCTGGTGAAACCGCTGGTCAGCGGGATCCCCGCGAACGCCAGCATCAGGAACGTGAACAGCGCGGCGAACAGCGGCGACCGCTTCCCCAGCCCCGCCCAGCGGGACAGGTGGGTGGCTTCGCCGTTGCCGTCGCGTACCAGGGTGATGATCCCGAACGCGGCGAGCACCGCGAACCCGTACGCCACCAGGTAGAACATCACCCCGGCGACGCCTTCCGGGGTGAGCGCCAGTACGCCGGTCAGCACGTACCCGGCGTTCGCGATCGACGAGTACGCCAGCAGCCGCTTGATGTCGGTCTGGGTGACCGCCAGCACCGCGCCGACCACCATGGTCGCGATCGCGATCGCCACCAGCACCGGGCGCCAGTCGACCGCGCCGATCGGGAACGCGAGCCCGAACACCCGCATCAACCCGCCGAACGCCGCCACCTTGGTGCAGGCCGCCATCAGCGCGGTGATCGGTGTCGGGGCGCCCTGGTAGACATCCGGGGTCCAGACGTGGAACGGCACCGCGGCGGCCTTGAACAGCAGCCCCACCGCGAGCATCGCCAGCCCCAGCACCAGCAGGGTCGCGCTGCCCTCCCCGGCCTCGGCCGCCTTCCGCAGCCCGGCCAGCTGTACGGTGCCGGCGTACCCGTAGAGCAGGGCGACGCCGTACAGGAAGAAAGCGGAGGCGAAGGCACCCAGCAGGAAGTACTTCAGCGCGGCTTCCTGGGAGAGCAGCCGGCGCCGGCGGGCCAGGCCGCACAGCAGGTAGAGCGGCAGCGAGAAGACTTCCAGCGCGACGAACAGCGTCAACAGGTCGTTGGAGGCGACGAACAGCATCATCCCGCCGAGCGCGAACAGCACCAGTGGGTACACCTCGGTGGCGCCCGGCGTCTCGGCCTGCTCCCGATCGGCGGACGATCCGGCGGTAACCGACGCGCGCGAGACGAAGGAGCCGCCGCGCTCCAGGGAGCGCTCCGCGACCAGCAGCACCGCCACGATGCCCAGCACCGCCACCGAGCCCTGCAGGAACAGTGCCGGCCCGTCGATCACGATCGCGCCCCCGGCGGTGGAGATCTGACGTCCTGCCACCATGATGATCACCACGAGCGCGGCGACCAGCCCGCCCAGGGTCAGCGGCACGTGGATCCGGTAGCGCAGCCGCTGCGGCGCGAACGCCTCCACCAGTACGCCGGCGCACGCCGCCCCGAACAGCACCAGCATCGGCGCGATCGCCGCGTAGTCGATGTCCGGCAGCCGCAGCGGCGCCACCAGCGGGCCGACCGCGAGAAGCTCCGTACCCATCACCTAGTCGCCTTTCGCAGTGTCCGGAAGCGGGTCGACCGCCCCGACGTCCGCCAGGGTCGCCTGCACCGCCGGGTTGATCACGTCGATCACCGGCTGCGGGTAGATACCGAGCAGCAGGATCAGCGCGACCAGCGGCGTCACCACCACCAGCTCGCGACCGGTGAGATCCCGCCTCATGGCGGCCACCCGGTTCAGCTCCGGGTTGAGCGTGCCCTGCATCGACCGCTGGTACATCCAGAGCACGTACCCGGCGGCGAGCACCACGCCGATCGTGGCGATCACCGCCACCGGCTTGTTGACGCTGAACGTGCCCAGCAGCACCAGGAACTCGCTGACGAACGGCGCCAGTCCGGGCAGCGAGAGCGAGGCCAGCCCGGCGATGAAGAACACCCCGGACAGCACCGGCAGCAGCTTGCCCGCGCCGCCGAAGTCGCTGATCAGCGAGGAGCCGCGGCGCGCCACCAGCATCCCCACCACCAGGAACAGCAGCCCGGTGGCGAGCCCGTGGTTGACCATGTAGAGCACGGAGCCGACCGCTGCCTGGCTGGTGAACGCGAAGATCCCGATGCCGATCAGCCCGAAGTGCGAGATCGAGGTGTACGACACCAGCCGCTTCAAGTCGTTCTGTCCGACGGCGAGCAGCGCGGCGTACAGCACCCCGACCAGCGCCAGGGTGAGCACCATCGGGGCGAAGTAGCGCGACGCCTCCGGGAACAGCGGCAGGCAGTAGCGCAGCATGCCGAACGTACCGACCTTGTCCAGTACGCCGACCAGGATCGCGGCGGCTCCGGCGGGCGCCGCACCACCGGCGTCCGGCAGCCAGGTGTGGAACGGGAAGAGCGGCGCCTTCACCGCGAACGCCACGAAGAAGCCGAGGAACAGCCAGCGCTGCGGCCCCTCGGCGATGTCCAGCTGGGCCAGCTGCGCCCAGTCGAAGGTGCCGCGGCCCAGCTCGTCGCGGGAGATCACCCACAGCCCGATCACCGCCGCCAGCATCAGCAGCGAGCCGACCAGCGAGTAGAGGAAGAACTTCACCGCGGCGTACTGGCGGCGGGCGCCGCCGAAGCTGCCGATCAGGAAGTACATCGGGACCAGCATCGCCTCGAAGAAGACGAAGAACAGGAACACGTCGGCGGCGGCGAACACGCCGATCATGGTGGTTTCCAGCGTCAGCAGCAGCGCGAAGAAGGCCGGTACGGAGCGCGAGCTGCGCGTCGCCGGCCCGGTGTCAGAGCCGGGCTCGGCGGCGTCGTCGGCGTCGTGCCAGCTCGCCAGGATCACCAGCGGGGTGAGCAGCGCGATCAGCGCCAGCATCACCAGGGCGATGCCGTCGGCGGCGAAGGTGAAGTTGGCCCCCCACTGCGGGATCCACGCGTACGACTCCCGGAACTGGAACCGCTCCCCGTTGGACTGGAAGCCGAGCCACATCCCCAGCGTCAGCACCGCCACCGCGAGCGAGAACCCCAGCGCGGTGTACTTCGCCAGCCGCGGGTTGTCCCGGGGCAGGAACGCCACCACCGCCGCGCCGACCAGCGGCAACAGGGTCAGTGTGGACAGGAACGGGAAGTTGCTCATCCGAGCCTCACCGCCATCAGCGCCGCCACTACGACCAGCGCACCCATCAGGATCGTCAGAGCGTACGAACGGACGAAGCCGGTCTGCAGCCGGCGCAGCCGCGCCGAACTGCCGCCGATCGCCGCGGCCAGCCCGTTGACCAGCCCGTCGATCCCCCTGCTGTCGAGGTAGACCAGCGCCCGGGTCAGGTAGCGGCCGGGCAGCTCGAACACCGTCTCGTTGAACGCGTCGCCGTACAGGTGGCGGCGGGCGGCGGTGACCACCGGCCCCGCCGGCTGCTCCTGCTCGACGGTGCCGTTACGGAACAGCAGGTACGCCAGCCCGGCGCCGAGTACCGCGACCACCACGGTCAGGACGCTCACCGTCAGGTGGCTGAGCCGTCCGTGCACCTCGTGCGGCTCGCCGTACAACGGGGTGAGCCACTCCGGTACCGACGTCGCCATCAGGTAGCCGGAGGCCAGCGACCCGACCGCGAGCAGGATCAGCGGCACCGTCATCACCGGTGGCGACTCGTGTGGATGCTGCCCCTCGGTCCACCGCTCCGGACCGTGGAAGGTCAGTACGAACAGCCGCGTCATGTAGAACGCGGTCAACCCCGCGGCGAGCAGCGCGGCGCCGCCGAACAGCCAGCCGGTCCAGTCGGGGCGGTTGAACGCGGCGAGAATGATCGGGTCCTTGGTGAAGAAGCCGGACGCCGGCCACATCCCGATGATCGCCAGCCACGCGATGCCGAACGTCACCCAGGTGACCTTCATGTGCTTCCAGAGCCCGCCGAAGCGCCGGATGTCGACCTGGTCTTTCATCCCGTGCATCACCGAGCCGGCGCCGAGGAACAGCCCGGCCTTGAAGAAGCCGTGCGCCAGCAGGTGGATCAGGCCGAGCGCGTACGCCGTACCGCCGAGCCCGACCGCGAGGAACATGTAGCCGATCTGGCTGACCGTGGACCAGGCGAGCACCCGCTTGATGTCGTCCTTGGCGCAGCCGATGATCGCGCCGACGGTGAGTGTGATCGCGCCGACCACGACCACGAAGGTCTGCCCGGTGGGCGTGGCGTCGAAGATCGGCGCCGAGCGGGCGATCAGGTAGACGCCGGCGGTCACCATGGTCGCGGCGTGGATCAGGGCGGAGACCGGGGTCGGGCCCTCCATCGCGTCCGGCAGCCACGCCTGCAGCGGGAACTGGCCGGACTTGCCGCATGCGCCGAGCAGCAGCGTCAACGCGATCGCCAGCGTGGCGCCAGCCGGCACCGCGCCGATGCTGGTGAAGACCTGCTCGAAGTCGGTGCTGCCGGCATACGCGAACATCAGGAACATGGCGACCACGAAGCCGGCGTCGCCGACCCGGTTCATCAGGAACGCCTTCTTACCGGCGGTCGCCGCGGACGGCCTGGTGTACCAGAACGAGATCAGCAGGTACGACGCCAGCCCGACGCCCTCCCAGCCGATGAACGCCAGCACGTAGTTGCCGCCGAGCACCAGCAGCAGCATCGCGGCGACGAAGAAGTTGAAGTAGCCGAAGAACCGGCGCCGGCCGGGGTCCTCGGCCATGTAGCCGACGGCGTACAGGTGGATCAGGAAGCCGACCCCGGTGATCAGCAGTACGAACACCGCCGCGAGCGGGTCATACCGCAGCGACGCGCCGACGTTGAGCTGCTCGACGTTGATGAACGTGAACAGTTTGAGCGTCACGGCGCCCACGTCCATGCCGCGCAGCGCGAAGAAGTAGCTCAGCCCCAGCGCGAACGCGACCCCGACGCTGGCCACGCCGAGCCAGTGCCCCCACTTGTCGGCGCGCCGGCCGAGCAGCAGCAGGATCGCCGCGCTCACCGCCGGGATCGCCACCAGCAGCCAGACGCTCGCCAGGAGTCCTGTCGCCGGAGCTACCGCCGGCGCCTCAAGTGCATAGCTCACTGCCAGCCCCTCAGTACTTC